>NZ_JBSZCP010000052.1:0-79908 GCF_054166785.1 Cyanobacterium sp. | reverse complement strand
GTCTAACTGAATATAGACCTACGTTATATAGGTTTTTTGACAACCTACACATCTCTTGTAGTGCCGCATACTCGGATTTAGCCAGTCCTCTAATTTGGTTTTTCTGTGTTTTAAACATTGTGTAATCTTTTCGCTATATCGGCATTATATACTGAGCAATATAGTATTGTCAATACTATATACTTAGAAAATATCAAGCCGTGCTGAAGCACGGGGTTTCTACCCAAAATCTTTGATGATAAACTAAAGATTTACAAAAATAGATAACATAACAGTGAAAATAGTAGAAAATAAAAGAAAAGTCGGTAACGTAGAATGGTTTTTCCGCTCTTGTTTTCCCGTTCAAGAAACAGATAAAAACCCCGTTTTTTTCCTCCATGGTTTACCATCCCAGAGTTTTTGTTGGGCGGAAATTATGCCTTTTGTGGCTGAATCAGGCTACAGTGCGATCGCCCCTGATTGGTTAGGGTGGGCGAATTCAGACAAACCAGACAAAAGAGATTTTGCTTACACTCCCGAAGCCTATATCCAAGCATTAAAAGAATTTATAGATGCTTTTAAAACAGAGAAAATCAGCCTAGTAATTCAAGGTTTTTTAGGTACTATTGGCATTCAATATGCCTTACAAAATCCAGACAAAATTGATAAATTAATTATCTTAAATAGTCCCATTTCTACCAGTGCAAAAGTACCTTGGTTAATTAAACAATGTGGCATCCCTTTCCTTGGTGATATGATAACCCAAGATCCCTTATTTGTCGATCGCACCCTAGAAAAAGGAGCAGGTTATGTAATTTCCGATGAAAATTTAGCCTACTACCGTAAACCCATCGTAACTTCTTCCTTGGCAGGTAGAACCATGGTAACTATGGTTAGAAAAATGCAGTTTTTTGACAGTATGAAAGAAATTGAAGCGGGATTAAAAACATGGGAAAAACCTTGTCTAATTATCTGGGGTGAAGATGATCCTTGGCTTAGTCTTGAGCCAGTAGAAGCCATTGCCAAAGCAAATTCTAATATTACGTTAAAGAAAATATCAGAAGCAAAACACTATCCCCAAGAGCATTTTTCTAAGGAAATTAGTCCTATTTTAGTCAACTTTCTCTAAATCATGGTTATTTGAAGGGCAAAGGTTGAGGGGATTTTTGTTTTTTGTTACAAATTATTGCAAAAATCGATTTTTTCTTGACTTTTGCCTTTTTTTAGCGGACAATGGAATTGTCTTTTATACAATGGGAATGTTTACATTTTTAATTATTTTTGCACAGATTTCCATTATATTATAAGTATATCATAACTAAAGTGAAATAACCACAAAAAGACGAAAAAAACGGCAAATTTTGGGTTTAAAGCACAAGAGAAAAGAAAAGCGGTATCCCTTCTCGTAAAATTTGAGAAAAAATTGACGATAAAAGTCCCCCAGAATTGGGGGATTTAGGGGGCGAAACCGCAATTTTTGTTATTCTTGACCTTCAACTATCTTAATTTCTTCCTCCGTTAGTCCATACAATTTATACACCAGTTGATCAATTTTTTCCTCTAACTCCTTGGTATCTGCTTCTTTATCTTTTTTCTTCATCTCCATTATTTTTGTCACTAATTTTTTAAATGGTTTTTCTTCTTTTTCTGTAATTTGTTGTACTGGTATTTGTTCCATAAAAACTTTTCTTAATTCTCTTGTACCGCCTAAAAGTTCTGAAAAATTATCTCTAAAACAATAATAAAATAACTTAGAGTTTAAAAAAGAAATCAACCAAAATATTTGATTTGTAATAATATGAAAGGACTTATCATTATGATAATAATTATCGTGAATATCTAAGAAGAAAGGAAAATACTTTGTCATATTAGGATAGATTATTTTTGGCTTTTCAAAATCTTCCCAATAGGCAATATTATCAGAAGTTTCAAACCAAGAGTTAGCCGTTTTTTTTCTTGAACCTTTTTTACCTGATTGATGTAACCTATCTCCAAAAGTTAATAGATATTCTTTAACACCAACAAAATCATCTATATTATATTTTTTAGAAGGAAAAGTCCCAATTAACCATAAATCTTGAAAGTCAGGATAATATTTTTGAATATCACGCCCACGCAAAAGAGGCTTAATAATATCCGCTGATTTACTATCTTTTTCTATCAACTCCTGCCTTTTTTTCCCATCAATAATAAATGCCTCATTGTAACCAGTTTTAATACCATAATTAATGCTAATATCCCAATCCTTTAAAGGTGTGCCTTGAGCTTCTATTTTCTGCTTAATTTTTAATACTTCCGCACTTTCAAAAGCCCAACTATTAATAGTTAAATTATCTTGTAAATAATCCTCCGTAACTTCATCTAAATAACCATGAAAATCATTAATTCTAAAACCATCCTTATCCACATCAGCATATATCAAATAAGAATCAGATAACTTGTTTTTCTGATAACCCAAAATAGCAGCATCCACCGTCGCCTCATCAAAAACCGACAATCCACTAAAATCGATAAAGTGAGTCAGGGTAGTATTTGCCAACAAAAATGAGCGCATTTCTTTCCCATAATTTGCCCTTGTAAATTTATTGGAGATGATAAATTGAAACATACCATCATGGCACAAAAGATTATATGCCAATTCCACAAAGTAGGTTAGTAAATCAGCAATGGAGTTATATATTTGATACCGTTGCTTTAGTAAAGGCTTGAGGGGTGAAAATTCTTCCTGACGAATATAAGGAGGATTACCGATGATGATGTCAAAACCGATAAAATCACCATTATCATTCAACACCTCGGGAAACTCAAAACGCCATTCAAAAGCATTACGATAAATACGATTATGCTTCTTATCATCAATCTCTAACTGCAACTTATTAACCTGCTTTTCTAACTGCTTAATCTTTTTCTCCTTGGCTTTTTTCTCCTTAACGCTTTCCTCCAACAAAGACTGTTGATTTATCAAACCATTCAACTCCCCTTCTAGCTGTCGCAACTTTTTGGAAGTGGGATCATTTCCCGTGATTTCATTGCTAAGATTATCCTTAATGAGTTTTATTAACTTGGTAATCTCTTGTTTTTGACGACGATTTTCGGGGCGATAATAGTTTTTAACCGCTTCCTTATAATCACTAATTTGCCGTTTAGTTTTGGGGGAAGTGAGGGAGTCGTTAATGGCAAAGCGACTGATAAGGGAGTTACCGCATTTGATGTTAATGTCAATGTTGGGTAAAGTTTCGAGGGTTTTTTGCCCTTGGGTTTCAGGAATATAATAGGCGTGTTTGAGTAATTCTATCCAGAGTCGAAGACGACATATTTTCACGGAGTTGATGTTAATATCTACCCCAAAAAGACTGTTTTCGATGATGGTTTGTTTTTCATGAAAGAGAGTTTCTTGGATTCGTTGGCTTTCGGGGTTAAGGGGATTGTAGGTAAACAGTTGGTTATCTTCGTCGGTGATAATTAACTCATCGTTTTCTACGGTGATGTGATAGTTTTTTAGGCGTTTCCCTTGTTTATCAACTAATATCTCTAACTCACTTTTGACGGCTAAGATTTCGTTTAATGCCGATACTAAAAAATGTCCTGAACCTACGGCGGGGTCACATATTTTGATAGAGTTAATGATACGGTTGGCTTCCTCGCTATTGTTAATTTTGTTGTATAAGTCGATGATGGTGTTACATTGCCATCCTTTGGTTTGGTTAAATTTGTTAATGATGGCACGGCGGATGGTTTCTTTACACATATACATGGTAATGAATCCGGGGGTAAAATATGAGCCGTCTTGATAGCCGTTGATTTTCTCGAAGATTAAGCCTAATACTGAGGCGTTGATTAGTCTTTTGTTATCTTCTTTGATGTCTCCGTTGCCTTCGCTACTAAAGTCATAGGCGCCAAGGAAGTTTAGTAGGTAGCTTAGGGTGTTGATTTCTCCTGTTTCTTTTTTTCCCTGACTATCTTTTAAGACGGTGTTACTATAATAATCAATATTTTTATTGTAGTTGAGAAGGGCGATCGCCCCTGTTTTTTTTTCTAAGTCGGTAATTTCAAACAAAGAACTATTGAGATAGGGAATGTGATAATATTTTTCTTGGATGGTTAAAGTGCGATCGATATTTTTCCTTGCCAACACCTGAAAAAAGAGAATATCTAAATCATCGAAATTTTCAATGAATTTACTGTTCAGAAAACTATAATCAGTATTATCATTAACCCCATCATTTGCACTGTTGCGATTATAAGTAATTAACTGGGCTTCCAATAATTTTAAAAACAAAATTCGGTTAATCCAAGTAATGACCAATTCTAGGGCAACATTAAATAATTGTTCTTCTTCCGTAGTGCCAAAATTATCTATTTTCTCAACATTATCCAACTTATTATAGGTTTTTAATTGATTAATAGTATTTTCTAATAAAGTACCTTCTAAACGTTTATCAAGGGGTAATCTACGAATAACTTTTTTACTACCTTCCTTGATTTCTGTTAAACCAATGATATGTAATAATTCACTATAAAAACCTTCATCTAAACTATTACTATCATTACTAAAAGGTAGTTTGAGAAGATGATAAGGGGATAAAAATTTATATAAATCATTGAGGGAATTTAACTCTACATGGTGATACTCTTGCAAGTTAAGATAAGCCACATTATCCCGTAACTCTTGTTCTACTTTATCGATATAAATTTGGGCAATTTCTTTGTAAAAAAAATCCGTACTCTTACCAGTCAAACGCCCCTGATTAAAATCATCAAACTTTTTTAATAACGACTTATCCCGATAAAATAATCTTTCAAATAATTCCGCAGGAAAAACAAACCAATCATAAATATTAGTAATAATTAAATGTTTTAACTCAATATTTTTATGATTAACCCTTTCTTGAAGATAGTAAAATAATAATTGCTGTAAGGACTTATTATTAAACTTCTCATAACTAATCATCTCGGATTTATTAGTAGGTTTTTTTACCTCAATAATAATCCCTACACTACTTTTTAGATCTTTACCATTATAAATTACTAAATCATCATTACCCTTAGTATTTAGATAATGATTTGGACTATAAAAACTATCATTAAGAAACGTTATTAAATTATTTTTATGGAACTCCTCCGACTCATTAATTTGATGGGCTGTAAGGGATAATAGATTGTCGATATTCTCCTTAAATTTTTCAACTTCTTTTTTGACAGAGGGTAACTTTAAAAAGCCTTTATTGATGTATTTTCTTAAGGATTGATTCGACATTATTAAATACTAACAACCTGTAATAATAAATTATTAAAATGCAAGTCCCCCAGTATTAGGGGATTTAGGGGGCAAAACCGTAATTATTTATTTTTACCACGATTTCCTGAAGAATATACCACTTCAGGCATCATATCATTAGAGGCGATCGCCCCGGGACTGTGATGCTCATAAACCTCGGATATAGGAAGATTAACAGAAGGTACATCCTGCGGATCATGATCTGGTAAAAAATTAAGTAAAAATAGAGGTAATAGACTAGATAAATTAGTAATCAAAAGTAATAACCAAAGATTGGAAAAATCAGTTTCCGTCACCCCCAACCACGCCGTTAATAAAGCCCCCAACTCATGGGAAATCAACCCAGCAAAATTCCAAATGGACATCAATAAAGCAAAGAAACTAGCCTCAATACCTTCAGGGCAAAGACGGGCAGATAATACCAATACAGGCATAAAAGCAATTTGCCCCATCACCGTCAGCACAAGACTATCCCCCAAACTAAACCAATGATCATCAATGCCCAAAGTACGGTTAAAATGGGTAACTAAAATTAAACTCGTCATCCCCAACAAAGAAGACAACACCACACTCCAGCCAAGCATCACTCGGAAAGAAATCTGTTTGAGCCATTTTTGATAACAAAACACCCCAATCAAAGAAGCCACACTGGTAACAAGACGCACCCTACCCAAAAACTCCGCCTGAAATCCTAACTCATTGGTAGTAAAAAAGAAAAAGGCAGAATCCGCACTAGGAGTACCCTGCCAGAGGGCGATAAAAATTACAGGGGCGAGGATAGTTTTTTGTTTGAGGGTATTCCATAACTGTTTTGTTTGCCCCCAAGCCGAGGGGGTTTCTTCCTCTTCCCTAAGGGGTTTTTCTATGATAAACCATGCCACCGCTACCACCACCAAAGGAAAACAAGCCGTTACCATAAACACCTGAGAGGCACTGAAATATTCCAACAATAAACCACTAAAGTAGGCGGTGATGATACCCCCCAAAGCAGAAAAGCCCCATGTTACCGATTGTAGTGAACCAGAAGTTTCTAAGGATTCATTCCTCGCCCTCTCCACCACCACAGAATCCACAATCACATCACTCATGGCAACGGATAAAGAAGTCATTAAAATGGCAATGGTAGCGCCCCAAGCACTACTGACAATGGTAGCTAAACTTAGCCAAGCGATCGCCCCTAAAAAACCTGATAGGATAAGATAACTACGACGACGATAGGAAAATAAGGGCTTAGAGTCACTAAAAAAACCGATAACAGGCTTTGTTACCCAAGGAATAGCCGCTACCCCCATCAAAGCGGAAACCTGGGCGGGGGATAACATCAATTCATCCTTGAGGAAGAAACTCACCGCCAACCTAGCCAAACCCAAGATACCTTGAACAAAATATACAGTTAAAATAGCTGCCAATTCGGGCGTAAGCTCATTTCCGAATAAAATTTTATCCTCAACAAACTTTTTCACCTGTTTTGGTTGATAAATATTAATAAACATAAATAAAGTTTAAGTTTTATGTCTCTATATTATCGCAACTGGTTTTTTTAATTTAATGATGGTTAGAATTCTGGATTGCTATATTATGATGAAGCATAGTGAGTAAGTGCGATCGTCATGAATATATTAGTAGTGGGACATTCCTACATAGTCAATTTAAACTGTGAAAGATTAAGGGAATTAGCCAAAATTGACCCCCATATTCAAGTTAGGGTGATTGTACCTAAAATTTGGAATCCGGGGGGTGTACAAAATAAAATCATCAAATCTGAATTTAAAGACGAGGGAAATTTTAAAATAGTACCCATTACTAACTATAGTCAAAATCACCAAGGACTATTAACTTTTAGCCCAGAAATTATCAATTTTTTAAAGGACTTCAAACCAAACATTATCCATGTAGAAGAAGGAATAAAATCCCTCGGTTATGCTCAATTCATTATCCTTAATAAACTACTAGGATTAAAAGCTAAAAATTTCTTTTTTACTTGGTGGAATATTCCTTACGCTCTCAAATTTCCCTTTAGCTGGTTAGAAAAATTCAACCTCAAAAATACCCATGGCTTCATTTCAGGGAATCAAGACGCATTAGATATTATTCGAGATCATGGTTATGAGGGTAAATCCATTATTATGCCAAACTTAGGTATAGATGAAGTATTATTTGCACCCCAAGAAGAATCCGATTTAAAACAAGCATTAAATATCGATAAAGAAGAATTTGTTATCGGCTTTGTTGGTCGTTTTGTGCCTGAAAAAGGTATTTTAACCCTAATAAAAGCAATTAGTAAATTAAAGGAAAATCATTGGAAATTATTACTATTAGGTAGGGGAGAATTAGAAGAAAAAATTATTACAGAAATGAATACTTTAGGATTAAAAGATCGCCTAATTATAATTCCTAGTGTTCCCCATGATCAAGTACCCCGTTATATTAACATGATGGATACTTTGGTATTACCATCGGAAACCGATGAGAGTTTTAAGACAATTTCAGCCAAGGGCTGGAAAGAACAATTTGGTCATGTTTTAATAGAGGCAATGGCTTGTAAAGTGCCTGTTATCGGCTCAGATTCGGGGGAGATTCCCTATGTAATTGGGAATGATGGTTTAGTGTTTAAGGAGAAGGATGAGGAGGATTTGAGGGGCTGTATTGAGCAATTAATGGATAACCCTGATTTGGCTAAGGAGATGGGGGAAAAAGGTTACAAAAAAACCATGGAAAAATATACCAATAGGGCTTTGGCAAAGAATTTATTAGAATTCTATGAACAAGTTTTGGGGGAGTAATTTACTTTGAAAATATTACAAATAATACCCTCTATATCCTTGGTTTATGGGGGCCCTTCTCAGATGATTTTGGGCTTGTGTAGGGCTTTGGCAAGGGAAGGGGAGGATGTAACTATTATTACCACTAATGCCAATGGTGATCAAGGACAAGCTCCTTTAGATGTGCCTTTGCAAACGGTGGTGGTGGAGAATGGCTATAGGATAATCTATTTTAATTGTTCGCCTTTTCGCCGTTATAAGTTTTCGGTGGATTTGTTGAGGTGGTTATGGAAACATGGTGGCGATTATGATGTGGCGCATATCCATGCGTTATTTTCCCCTGTTACTACTATGGCGGCTTCTATCTGTCGTTATCGGGGTTTACCCTATATATTACGCCCGTTAGGAACTTTAGACCCCAAGGATTTACGAAAAAAAAGGGGCTTGAAAAAAATATATGGTAATTTGCTAGAAAAACCTAACTTAAAAGGGAGTTTTGGGGTACATTTTACCAGTCAACAGGAGGCGGATGTTTCGGAGGATTTTGGGGCGGGGGTTAATCGTTTGGTGGTGCCTTTGGGGGTGGAAATTCAAGGGGGCATGATAGATGATGATTTTATCTATGGTAAGTATAATATTCCCCGTGATAGACCTTTATTATTATTTATGTCTCGCATTGAGCCTAAAAAGGGTTTACAATTTTTAATTCCTGCCCTGCAACGGTTATTAAACCAAGGGTACAATTTTCATTTTGTTTTGGCGGGGGCAAATCCTCAAGATAGGGAGTATGAAACCCAGATAAAAAATCGCATTACTTCCTCTGAATTATCAAATTTCACTACCATTACTGGCTTTGTGACGGGGGATGATAAGGTGGCTTTGTTACAGAAGGCTGATTTATTTTTACTTCCTTCTTTTTATGAAAATTTTGGCATTGCGGTGGTAGAGGCGATCGCCTTTAGTACCCCTGTTCTAATTTCTGACCAAGTTTATATCTATCAAGAAATCGAGAGGGCAAAGGCGGGATGGATATGTAGTCTTGATGAGGATGATTTACTAAAACAATTAATGATAGCCCTTGAAAGTGAGGAGGAAAGAAGACAACGGGGACTTAATGGGTTTAACCTAGTCCAACGAAATTATAGCTGGAGTGCGATCGCCCGTCAACTTATAGACATATATGATAAAGCAAAAGGCAATAGGCAGTAGGCAAAGTAATTATTTTTTAGATAAAACCATAAAAATAAATAGGTAAAAATCCCTAGGGATTATCTTAATTAAACTTAAGAAAAAAAGTTAAAATACTTAATATAAAGAGCCTAGAGGGTAAGTTATCCTAGAAATGTAGAGAAAAATAGGTATTATTATTATGAACATACTTTCTAGGGTTATCAATAAAGATTTGAATTGGAATGCCATTATTCTCAGCACCTTGGCATTTTGGTTTTGCAGTAGCTTATTTTTAGATTTTATTCTGATTCCTAGTTTATCCGTTAGTGGAATGATGAATGACGGCGGATTTGCCAATGTGGGCTTCCTCATTTTTGGAGTATTTAACCGCATTGAAGTAATTTGTGCTGCCCTTATTTTAACGGTGTCATTGGTGTTTTATTTTAACCATCAATTTCCTGAAAATAAACAAACCATTTTCCTCGTATTTGCTAATTTACTACTCCTAATTGCTTTAGCTTATACCTATATTTTTATTCCTCACATGAGTGCTTGGGGTTTATCCATTAATCAATTTAGTGCTACCACAGAAATGCCCCATCAAATGATTTCTTGGCATGAAGGTTACTGGGTATTAGAAGCTATTAAATATCTATTGGTGGGCAATCTTTTACGCTGGTGCTACAGCAACACTTGCCCCGTTAAAAATTAAGTTTTTCTTAATATAAAATAGCAAAAAAATGTTACATTTTATAACTAATAAAGTTCCCCCAAAATGGGGGTTTTTCATGGAAAAATACTATACTATATTCCTAGATAAAAGTACATTAATGAAATTAATAATGGGTTAACCCATTACCCATAAATAATAAACAAAAGTACGGTTTATAATATCGGTATTTTTTAGTGTTCAAAAATATCTTTATAATAATTTAAATCTAACTCTACAAATAAGGAAATGGTATCAATACATTTTTTAGCCAAATCCCAACGCTCTTCCCTTTGTAGCATGGTGATCAATTTTTCCCGCATAGGAATTAGATAGCGTACATCGTTGGCGGCGTAGCTCAACTGTTGAGGAGAAAGACTTTCAACGTTACCCCAATCGGAACTTTGGGCTTTTTTGTCTAATTCTACCCCCTCCAACTCTTGAACAATGGTTTTTAAGCCATGGCTACCTGAATAGGTACGAGCCATTTTACTAGCTACTTTGGTACAAAATATCGGCTCAGTTTTTGCCCCGAAAGTATATAAAAATTGAGCAACATCGAAACGGGCAAAGTGGAAAATTTTGGTGATATGTTGGGCTTCTAAAAGTTTAACAAGATTAGGAGCTTCGGTTTGATTTCTCTTGATGCGGATGGCGGTAACAAATCCTGTGCGATCGCACAATTGGACTAAGCAAAGGCGATCGCGCTGAGGCACTAAACCCATGGTTTCCGTATCAATGGCCAAAACATCGCTTTGATTATATTGCTCAAAAATATCAAGGGGTAAATCCCCCTCACAGACTAAAAAATTATCTAATGACATAAATAAAAAATTATGAAGATGACAAAGGGGGCTGAAAACTCAACCCCCCCTAATTTTCAATGGTTAATCATTAATTGTCAATTATTTATTCCTGGTCTTGACGACGGGGATAAATCTGCTCGGCTTCAGGGCAATCATCAGAAACATTAATTTCAGTGTTGCCACGGGGTACACAGGCAAGTTTACGACTGACAGCGCCAATACTTTCTAAACGAACAAACTCTTCCCAAGAGCTATTTTCATAATCTTCGTCCATTTCATAGCGAATGGTTACGACATCTCCTTCAATTCCGATGATTTGTGCATCTTCAATCCATCGTTGTTGATCCCGCAAGAACACAGAGACATCACAACCTTCTTTGTACATTTGATAAATCTTGCGGTCTAGCATAGACTTTCCCTTAATATTCCTAAAGATCAAATTGGTTTTTACGATAAAAGTAAATGATAATTTCCGAGGGGAAATGGGGGAAACAGAGTAACGGTTAAACAATCTATTATAACTAATTTCCCCGTTCAGAGGATTAAATCCTATAGATTAAAATCATGAACTGCAATCAAATTAACTTTCTTCTTAATATTTGTTCTATTCCTGAAAAATAACCAAAATTTTAATACAGCTTGGGACTTAAAATCATTGATGAGGCTTACGGTTTTAAGCCCTAGCAGTGGAGAGAACATTACTTGTATCATTCTAAATTTATTTAGTCTGGGGTAAGATCTAATTATTATTAAGACTGCCATCATGGTAGCACTTTATTTTTGTTATGTTGGTATTTTTGAACAATTGTTAAAATTTGTTCATAGACTAGCTCAGTCTGCTCTAGCATGGCAAAATGACCACAATCATCGATTTCACAGATATTATCATGGTGATTTTTAAATAGTTCATGGAAACTGGCTAAATGTTTGACATATTTGGTTTCCATAATTTTGTCTTGTTTCCCCGCAATAAAATGTAAGGGTTGAGACAAACGAGCGACTATTTGGGGTAATAGGTGAACTTGTTCTTCGGTGGTAGATTCTAGTAAAGAGGCGATGGCGGCTTGTTCTTTTGCCCGTAAAAAGTCTTTTAATCTTTTTCTGCCCCAATACCTAGAAAGGGGTTGTTTGACCATCATCCGAGCGAAAACCAGATCCAGCAGAGGAATATAACCGAGCCATGGCGCCCGAAATTTAACCATTTTTTCCCCTGCCCCTCGAAACTGTTCAAATTCTTCTTTGAGGTATATGCCACCCCCTGCATTAACGCAGATAGCCCCTTCTACCACCTCATCACACATATCTGCCCCCCAAATGGCTACACTACCGCCGAGGGAATGACCAATTAACCAAGCCTTTTTGATGTTGAGGGTTAGTAACAATTCTTTTAAGTCAGAGGCGTAGCTTTTGAGACTAAAGGCGGAATTATCACACTCCCCTAGATTGGATTGGGAATCACCAAAACCTTTTAAATCGTAGGCTAGACAGGGATATGTGTCCCGTAGTTTTTCGATGAGGGGTTGCCAATATTCATAACTTAGAAGCCATCCATGGATAAAAATAAGGGTAGGAGGGGACGAATCTTGATTCGGTGGGGTGGTTAATTGATAAAAATGCTCTACACCACCAATTTCGATTTTACTCATTGACTGGTTTTTTAATGTTCCCCTCCTATTTTCCCACAAAAAGTGTTTTGTCAACCCATCTTGCTAGTTTTTAGCAGTTTCGGGAAAGGTGATATGCAATTCTTCGATGAGTTCGTCTAATTCATCGAGGGCTTGGGTGACATCTAGTTTTAAGTTACCAAGATCTGGTTTTTGTGATAGTGTTACTAACATTTCACGTTTAGAGGCGATCGCCATTATCTTTTCTTTAATAGTGGTTGAATCCATAATATTTTGCCGATATATTCCTCTGCTAATATAGCATTAAGGCAATTCACTCTTGATCTTCTGGGGAGGATTGAGAATTAGTTTTGAGATCGGGGATAAAATCAGGTTTTTGAGAATCTTCCCAGCCCACAGGACGTTTAGAGTTGTACCAAGCAATTAAACCAATGGACACCGCCGCTACTAAACCCACCACATAAACCGCCACAAAATAAATGGGAAAATCTCCCGCCACGGCAAAAAAGATTAAGTTACTCATCATAAAATCTCAATATCAATAATTCGTTAACAATTTTAAGGCTTATCAAGAAATTTGTGCCAATAAACCCTCCGCCGCCCTGAGCATATCATCGGCAATATCTTGGATGTCTTCTCGGTTATCAAGATAAGTAGATAAAGCAGAATAGGGATCTAAATTATTCCCTACCCCCAACTCAGGCAGACGACGACGATTTTCTACACTGACCAGATTAGCCCGAATGGTGTGGGTATGGGCAGAATCTAAAGCCTCCACTAAAACATTATTTTTAATAGCTTCCAGTTGTTCCGAGCGCACCTTATAGATTAATCTTACCACCGCATCTTCAATGGCATTAGAGGCGATCGCCCTTAAAATATCAGCCAAAGGATCACCACTCTTACTAACATCCACCTCAATAGTACAAAAAGGACGAGCAGGAAGCCCACAAAACTGCCAACTAACCTTTTTTTGTTCATCAATATCAATCAAAACAAAACCCTTCTCCTCCTTCTCCTCCGAAAAATCCACCCGCTCAATGCTCCCCGGATAAACCACAGGGGGATTATTACGAAGATTCAAATTTTGATGACGATGGACATGGCCCAAAGCTACAAAATCCAACTCAGGACGAATCAACATCGACAAAGGAATCTGAAAACCCTTGCCCACCGCCAAAAAACGTTCCGCCCCCAACTGAGCCCTTTCCGCCATCAAATGAGCCAACAAAATAGTCGGCATAGAGCTATCCAAAGCCCTAATTTCCCCCTCCAAAGCCACTTCCACCTTTTGAATCAATAGCTGATTAATTTTCTCCATGGACAACCCATTACTTTCCTCCTTAGTCAAAAATACCGAACGAGTCAACCAAGGCAAAGTAATGACCTGTATAGGGCCCGATTTAGTCTCAATGACATGGGTAGTTAACCTTTCCCCCACCGTAATATTAGGCACTCCCAAACTGTGGTAGATAGATAAACTAGCATTGCCTACCCTCTGATTATCCTGACTATGTTGATCATGATTACCCACCAACAAAATAGTCGGAATACCCGCCTCCCCCAAACGGCGAAACTGGGAAGCAAAAGCCGACTGTAGATAAGGAACAGGGGTACTATCAGGAAAAGCATCCCCCCCAAATAAAACCAGATCCACCGACTCCTCCAAAGCCCTATCCATACAGATAGACAAATTATTAACAAAATCATGAAAACGAGTATTTAAACCTGTCTCCGAGCTAATCTTCCCGTGGTTAAAACTACTGCCTAAATGAATATCACTCAAATGTAATATTTTCATATCTTGATTCCGTTAATAAAATGTTTACAAAAAGCAGCTAAAATTAAACCCTGCCCCGTAACATCATTGCCATTTCATTGCGTACAGGGGATTTTTCAAGGGCTGTTTCCTCAGTAATGCGACCTTCTTGATAAAGATTGAATAGCGATTTATTCATGGTCATCATACCGTCAAACTCTCCCTCATCCATTAAGCTAGTAATTTCATCGTACTTATTACTTAAAATGTAGTCCTTAACAGTTTCCGTGTTGATGAGAATGTCATGATAAGCCGCCCTTCTTCCGTCCGTGGTACGGCATAAACCTTGGGCAATGATACTTACCAACGACTCAGCGAGCGCACTGCGGATGGCAGTTTGTTCCTCTGCAGTATATAGAGTGAAAATACGTTCGAGGGTTTTTACCGCACTATTGGTGTGCAAAGTACCCATCACTAAGTGACCCGTTTGAGCCGCTTTAAGAGCCGTATTTACCGTTTCCTTATCCCTCATTTCCCCCACCAGAATGATGTCAGGATCTTCCCTTAAAGAAGCCTTCAGGGCATTATCAAATTGGAGGGTATGAACCCCTACCTCCCGTTGCTTAATCAAAGACTTACGGCTTTTATGGACGAATTCCACAGGATCTTCAATGGTGATGATATGCTTACTTTGCTCTGCGTTGATGTAATCAATCATGGCCGCTAGGGTGGTGGATTTACCCGAACCCGTAGGCCCTGTAATCAAAATTAATCCTTTATGGGCTTCGCAAACATCTCTAAAAATAGGAGGTAGTTTCAACTGCTCCATGCTCAAAATTTTGAGGGGAATCAGACGTAACACCAAAGCATGACCTCGTAAGGTGTCGAAAACATTGATCCTCACCCTCGCAAAATCGTATTGGGTAGCCCCATCAAACTCTAATTCCTTCTTAAATTTTTGAATGTCTTGGGGTCGTAAAATTTCCTGCAACCAACTCATGAAAGTATTACTGTCAATTTCAGGATATTGATCTAGGGTGAGCATTTCTCCCCGATCGCGCATACGCACCATTTCACCTACCCCTAAATGGACATCGGAATAACCCTCATCATAGGCAATCTTGATCAACTCCTCCAAGGAAGGTTGCCCCGGGGCGCGTTGGGAAGGAGGGGTAAGGGGTACATATTCTCTTTGGGGGGCAGCAGGGGGATGCAGGGGCGCCCTAGTCCCCATGGGAGCTCCTCTTTTTACCCCCGTAGGCTCTGGTGCCATTCGGCGAGTATTCGTTGTAACAGCCCCACCAGAGGGCGTTCTACCAGGTAAGCCTCCTCCACTCAAAGGAGAAGGAGTACGGGCAGGAGTATTGCCCAATCTATTACTACCCAAAGGAGGAACCTGTGTTCCCGGATTAATCTGGGTTACCCCATCGGAACTATCATCATCATCTAAGTCATCATCCAAGGAAAGAGGTTTTCTACTGCCAATATCGATCATATCCTTGGGTTGATTTGTGGGGGTAGAGCGGGATGAAAGGGGGGGCATTTTTCCCAGACTAACTCTGGTTTGATCATCATCTTCATCCTCAATCTTCGGTTTGCTCCCATTAGCCCCGGGGGGCATCAGAGGAGGTAAGGGTAATGGTTTTTTTGGGTTATCTGCTGAATTAGTCATCTTTCATCCCTTATCTATTAATTAATTCAATTGTACTTAGCCTGTCAAGATTAGAGCAATTTCCCTTAATAAAACTCTATTTTTTTCCTAGGAATTGACAAATTAATGCTTGTTTAATTATTTATCCATAAATAATAAGGGGTTTTCATGGGAAAATGAGACAAAATATTTTTAACATGGAAATTATGATAAAACGCTTACTCTCTTTTTTATTAATTATCCTAACCTTTTCCTTGGTATCTTGTACGGGTGCTATCGGTGGATTTGGGTTACAACGTTATACCGATGCCATTGATGGCTATGAGTTTCTATACCCTAATGGTTGGATGCCTGTGGAGGTACAAAATGCTTCGGAGGGGGTTGATGTGGTTTATCGAGACTTCATCGAGCGCACCGAAAACCTAAGTGTAATTATCAGCAAGGTAGGAGATAGCAAGGAATTGTCAGATTTAGGCACTCCTACGGATGTGGGTTACCGCTTTATGAAAATGGTAAACCAAGATCCTGATTCGGGTAGAAATGCCGAATTGATTTCCGCTGAAAAAAGAGAGGTAGATGGTAAGGATTATTACATCCTAGAATACTCGGTCAAGCTAGGGGAGGATCAATACCGTCATAATCTGGCTAGTGTAGTGACAAACAATGGTAAATTGTTCACTTTTAATATCTCCACTTCCGAATCTCGTTGGGAGAATGTATCTGAGTTATTTAGAGTGGTTACTAATTCTTTTTCCCTTGCTTCTTATTAGTTTGCTTGGGGGGTAGGGGTTGAACAATGTTTAACCCTTACATCAAATGCTCGATAATATATATCCTAATATTTTTTTTTAGATAGTTCATGACTAAATTTATTTTGGCTTCCGCTTCCCCTGCCCGTCTGAAACTACTGCGGATGATTGGCATTAATCCTCAAGTGGAGGTGAGTAATTATGATGAATCTTTGGTGGATTTACTCAATCCCCATAACCTCGTTAATACTTTGGCGGAAAATAAGGCTTCTATGGTGGCTCAAAATCATAATGATGGTTTAATTTTGGGCTGTGATTCTGTGTTAGCTGTCAATGGGGAAATCTATGGCAAACCTGAAAATGAACAGGACGCTATTAACCGTTGGCGTAATATGCGCGGTAATGGGGGTAAGTTATACACTGGTCATGCTTTACTGGATCTTAATAATGGTCAAAGGGTGGTTAGGTGTGGCATTACGGAGGTTTATTTTGCCAATGTGGATGATGATACCATTAGGGCTTATGTGGCGACGGGAGAGCCTTTAAAGTGTGCTGGGAGTTTTGCCCTTGAGGGGAGGGGTGGTTTTTTGATTGATAAAATTGTGGGTTGTCATAGTAATGTGATTGGTTTGAGTTTACCTTTGTTACGACAAATGTTAACGGAATTAAATTATCGAGTCACAGATTTTTGGTAAAATTTGGTCAGGTTATGGGTTAAGCTATTTGAAGAAATTTTAAAAGAGAGTCTCTTTTTGATATGAGTAAAATACAAGAAATTAAGGCACAAATTAGAGACGGTAACATTGATCAAGCAATGGCGATCGCCATGTCAGAAGCCCTAAAAATCGAAATTGTTACCAGTTCATCTCCCCATCAACAACCTAATCAAGATATACATTTTCGTAGTACCGTTAATCTCCTCGAAAACGAAATTGAGAATGAATTAGGAGGCTCTTTTGAGAATCAAGATAATAATGAAAAAATTCAAAAAATCCATTTTCAAGAAGTAGAAAATGCCCATCAAAGAATATTACAAAATATTCAAAGTTTACAAAATATGTTCACCCTGCTCCAAGAAAACTCATAATATTTAATAGTTGTAAATATGGATAGCTCTCAACAAATTAATGAAGCTCTAAATCAAAAAAACTATAAACAAGCTCTATTAATAGCCCTTAGTAATAGTTTAAAAATTAAGTTAACCACGTCTTTAAAAACAAAAAATCAGACCTGTTCTATTACCAAGGAAATTGATCTAGTTCAAGGGTCAAAAACCCACATAGACTCAGAACTTTTAACCCCCAATCATCAAACTATCGTTGATTTTCACCAACAAAAAACTAGCGAAATTTATCAAACTTGGGAACAAAATAGGGAAACTCTCCTCAAGGCTTTTGATCTTATGGCGGGGGGAAATCTTAATCTTGAACCTTTGCAGGGGAGCAATATTAGTTCTTTTGAAAAACAGGAGTTAACCCAAGAATATATTAGTAATATTCCAGAAGATTTTGATGAGTTTTCTGAAGAGAATGAAGTGGATAGTGGGGATGAGGATAGTTTTATATCTGATGCAGAATTTGATGATTTTGATTCTAATGAAGAAGACAATAATCAATATATTTCCGAAGCACAATTCGATGATTTTGACTCCCCAGAGGAAGATGATATAGAGGAGGATGAGTTTACCCAAATTATCTCTCCTGATGAGGTGGCAGAGGCTAGTTATGATGATTTTGATGATAGTTTTGGGGAGGATAACAGCGAAGAAAGTTGGGTTGATGATGTGGTAATTCAAGATTCTGAAGAAAGCGAGAATATTAATGAAGAAATTATCAACCATGATTATGTATCAGAGGATGAGTCGGAGGCACTTTTTGAGGACACTGATTTTAATGGGTTAGGAGAAATGGATTCTTCTGGCGGTGGTGATGATGAAGCTGATTGGGGGGATTTATTGGAAGATAATCAAACCCATGGGGCGGCAGAGGAGGTCATTCCTACCCCAGAGGAGGATAGTGTTGATGATTGGAATGAATGGATAGAAAGTCAGGATAGTGGTGAAATATCTTGCAATCCAGAGGAAATTGATTGGAGTGAGGATGATTGGACTGATACTCCTGCTTAAATAATCAAATTTATTGTAATTTTGCCGTAGCTTCTAAATTATTTTACTAGATAAAAAGCGTTGTTTTAAAACATAAAATAAATAAGGAAATGAGTGAGCATAAATTAGATTTGAGAGGAACACCTTGCCCCCTAAATTTTATTCGGAGCAAGTTACAATTGGAAAGGATGTCATCGGGTGAATTATTGGAGATTTGGTTGGATGGGGGAGAACCCATTGAGCAAGTGCCGAATAGTCTTAAAATGGAGGGTTATGAGGTGGAATCCATTACTCCCTTGGATGACTACTTTGCCTTAAGGGTCAAGTCTTAATTCATTATTATGACTAAATACGATACTAAAATTGGCACGGTAATGGCGGTACAAGCAAACTTTTATCAAGTACGTCTTGATGAGGGGCAAACTCTTCTTTGTACTCGTCCTACCCGTCTTAAAAAGATTGGTCAAACGGTGCTAGTGGGCGATCGCATTTATGTAAAATCCACAGAATTTGAGCGAGGGGCGATCGCCTCTGTAACCCCCCGTAAAACTGAACTACAACGCCCCCCCATGGCCAATGCAGACCAAATATTATTGGTATTTGCCCTCGAAGAGCCAACCCTAGATCCTGTACAGTTGAGCCGTTTTTTAGTTAAGGCAGAATCCACAAACTTAAAATTATTGTTAGGACTAAATAAAGCTGATTTAATTAGTCAAAAAAAACGAGAAAAATGGCAAGAAAAATTAACATCTTGGGGGTATAAACCCTACTTTTTTAGTATAGAAAAAAGCGAAGGTATCGAAGCATTAAAAACAACATTAAAAGATAAAATAACTATTCTCGCCGGGCCTAGTGGAGTCGGAAAATCGAGCCTAACTTCCTTGTTGATTCCTCAACTAGACATCCGCATCGGTGAAGTATCAGGAAAACTACAAAAAGGCAGACACACCACCCGCCATGTGGAATTATTTGAGATGCCCCAAGGGGGATACATAGCCGATAGCCCCGGATTTAATCAACCTGACTTCGATTGCCCTTCCCAAAATTTGATTAACTATTTTCCCGAAGCCAGACAAAAACTTATTCAAGGACAGTGTAAATTTAATGATTGTTTACACCAAGAAGAGCCAGAATGTGTGGTAAAAGGTTCATGGGAAAGATATGAATATTATCTACGATTTTTACAAGAAATTCTCGCCCAGGAGGAAAAAACCGCTCAAACCCGTGATACAGAATCGAGCGTCAAAAAAATGGTCAAAGACTCTGGGAAAGTTTATAGCGAACCAAAATTAAATACAAAAAAATATCGTCGGGTATCTCGTCGCCTCAGTCATCAACAGCTAGAGGAGTTATACAATAATCAATCTTTGGAGGAGGAAAATAATTTCTTCGATGATTAATTTTTTTTAGCTAGGGGCATAAATGTCAATGTTTGATTACCTCTTTGATTTTATCTGATACTATTTCTAACTGTTCATCTTTAATGCCTGGATACATGGGCAAGGAAAGAATATTATCACAAAGACTTTCGGCATGGGGAAAATCTCCTTTTTGATAACCTAAATAACGGTACGCAGGTTGTAGATGACAAGGAATGGGGTAGTGAATCCCTGTTTGAATACCCATGTTATTTAATTTATCTTGGATTATGGTACGATTTAGGGTTTCTGTGCGATCGCCCTTAGGGGAAGGCTTTATATTAATAACATAAAGATGATAAATATGTCCTTTTCCCACCACATTTTTTATGGGAGTGATACCGTATTCAGCCAAAGGTTGTAAAAGTTGGTCATATTTTGCCCCCGCCTGATTACGCCAACCATTCCATTTTTGTAAATGGGGTAATTTTATTTTTAATACCGCCCCTTGGAGAGTATTTAAACGGCTGTTAGTACCAAATTCGGTGTGATAATACTTTTTAGGGGCGCCATAGTTTCTGAGACTACGCACTTTTTGGGCTATCTCCCCATCATCCGTTACCACCATCCCCCCATTACCAAAAGCCCCCAAATTTTTACTAGGATAAAAACTAAAGGCACTGGCTAAACCGATACTTCCTGCGGTTTTTCCTTCCCGTTGGGCAAGGTGGGCTTGGGCGCTATCTTCAAAAATAATTAAATTATTACTCTGGGCAAAGTCTTGTAATTTTTGGGGTGATACCATCTGCCCATACAAATGTACTGGAACAATGGCTTTAGTTTTCTTGGTAACTGCCTTTTGTGCTGATTCTAAATCCATGAGGGCGGTATTAATATCACAATCCACTAACACAGGTTTGGCCCCTGCCAAGATTACCCCGATAACCGTAGCGATGAAGGTATTAGCAGGAACCAGTATTTCATCCCCCTCCATGATACCACAAGCCCTGAGTCCAAGGGCGATCGCATCAGTCCCACTGCCTACCCCCATACCGTATTTTACCCCACAAGCCCGAGCAAAATCCTCCTCAAACTCCCTTACCTCCTTACCTAGAATAAAATCTCCCCTCCTGATGACATCCCCCATCGCCCCCTCAATCTCAGACAATAAAGGCTCATTTTGCCAAGCCAAATCCACAAAAGGAATATTAAGTAAATTATTATCCATCAAAGTTATTAAAATAATCTTATTAATTAACCATTAATGGTAAAAGATATTCCGTAGAGATATGGTTACAAATTAATTTTTGTTATCCCTCCACAAACATTAATGGGAATAAACCCTAAGCACTACCACAAAATATAAAATAATCACAATATCGTAATAAAACTTTATCTAATTTGCTCCTACAAAACCTAAACTTTTCAAGAAATTTTGGTTCATTGTAATCCCCGATTATCTTGCCAAGGAAAAAAAACGAAGTGTAATCAGAAAAATTAAGAATCATTAAAAATCGTTAAGGAAAAGATTAATAAATATCATCATCCTTTATCTTGTCAAACGTACCACCCTTGTTTATGCTTATGTTAGATAAAAATTAAAATTCTGACATCAAAGTAAAATTATCAGTCAAAAAAAATTAAACTAAATTAGTTTTTTTAAGCTAACTAGATTTTTTTCCCGATAGAAGGAATTAACCGTCTAACAAAGTAGTACATAAGCACTGCTTCCGTGGTAATTTTAACAAAATGCAGAATAGGAGATAAAAAAAACCAAAAATGTCAATTGCAGTAGGAATGATTGAAACCCTAGGGTTTCCCGCAGTGGTAGAAGCCGCTGATGCTATGGTGAAAGCCGCTCGTGTAACCCTTGTGGGTTATGAAAAAATCGGTAGTGGTCGTGTAACCGTAATTATTAGAGGAGACGTATCCGAAGTACAGGCATCCATCGCCGCCGGGATTGAAAGAGCCAATGGTGTAAATGGTGGAGAAGTGCTATCTACCCACATCATCGCCCGTCCCCACGAAAACCTCGAATACGTTTTACCTATCCGTTATACCGAAGAAGTAGAACAATTCCGTAGCTATTAAACAAAAACCTTAATTCAACTACCAAAAAAAATAAGTAGTTTTAACTAAAATTCATACAAAATAGGAACTATTAATTATGTCAATTGCAGTAGGAATGATTGAAACCCTAGGGTTTCCAGCGGTGGTAGAAGCGGCAGACTCCATGGTGAAAGCTGCCCGTGTAACCCTTGTGGGTTATGAAAAAATCGGTAGTGGTCGTGTAACCGTTATCGTTAGAGGAGACGTATCCGAAGTACAGGCATCCATCGCCGCAGGTATCGAAGGTGCTAACCGAGTAAATGGTGGTCAGGTACTATCTACCCACATCATTGCCCGTCCCCACGAAAACCTCGAATACGTTTTACCTATCCGTTACACCGAAGAAGTAGAACAGTTCCGTAGTTATTAATATTTTTTTAATAGCTACTACAACCATCATAGTGTCAGTCCAAACAACAAAAAGTAACGATTATGTCAATTGCAGTAGGAATGATTGAAACCCTGGGGTTTCCAGCCGTGGTAGAAGCCGCCGATGCCATGGTGAAAGCGGCCCGTGTAACCCTTGTGGGTTATGAAAAAATTGGTAGTGGTCGTGTGACTGTTATCGTCCGAGGAGATGTATCCGAAGTACAAGCGTCAATTTCTGCGGGAATTGACAATGTAAAAAGAGTAAATGGTGGTCAAGTGTTATCTCACCACATCATCGCCCGTCCCCACGAAAACCTCGAATATGTTTTACCTATCCGTTATACCGAAGAAGTAGAACAATTCAGAGAAAGCATCAACCCTCGTCCTCTAGGCGGTAACAGAAGACCATAATTTTAGGTTAATCAAGTGCAAATAGCTCAAGTATGCGGTACGGTCGTTAGTAATCTTAAGTCAAGAAATTTGACTGGGGTAAAACTTCTCTTGGTTCAGTTAATAGACGCTGAGGGTAATCTTCTTCCTACCTATGAGGTGGCAGGGGATACCGTTGGTGCAGGGATTCATGAGTGGGTTTTACTGACTAGGGGCAGTGCGGCAAGAAAGGAAGCGGGGCAAGAAAATCGTCCTGTGGATGCCATGGTGGTGGGCATTATTGATACAGTTACCGTCGCATCAGGAACGCTTTATAGCAAGAAAGATGAGGAGAGAATGTATTAATAATCTACTGCCTTTTTCCTTTCTCAACACCACGAGGACAAGGAGACTAACTGAGCATAACAGGGGACTGGTTAACCTCTTGTGTCCTTTCATAACAGTTCGTAGTATAAAAAATGGAGGTTTTCATGCGCGTCCCTAGAATGGCAGCGCCCCCTACTCCTTGGTCCAAGGATTTGAAAGAGCCGAGGGTAGATGAAACTGCCTATGTTCATTCTTTTTCTAATCTAATCGGTGATGTGACGGTGGGTTCCCATGTGATGGTAGCCCCCGGTACTTCTATTCGTGCGGATGAAGGTACACCCTTTTATATCGGTGATGATAGCAATATTCAGGATGGGGTGGTAATTCATGGTTTAGAAAAAGGTCGAGTCAGGGGGGATGACGGCAAGGACTATTCGGTTTGGATTGGTAAGGAAAGTTGTATTACTCATTTATCTCTAATCCATGGTCCGGCTTATGTGGGTAATAATTGTTTTATTGGTTTTCGTTCCACTATTTTTAATGCCAGAGTTGGAGATGGTTGCATCGTGATGATGCACGTTTTGATTCAGGATGTGGAGATTCCCCCTGGGAAGTATATTCCTTCAGGGTCGATTATTACTAATCAACAACAAGCTGACCGTCTTCCTGATGTTCAACCCGAGGACAAGGAGTTTGCCGCCCATGTGGTGCATGTCAATGAGGCTTTGGCACAGGGTTATCTTTGTGCTGAAAATGATGCTTGTATCACAGGTTTCCGAAATCAGGATGTTTCTGATTCTTCTAATCATAATAATAATCAAGATAGTAATAGTTATCAATCAGTAACTAATATGAGTTTAAATACAGATATAGTAAATCAAGTTCGTTCTCTGCTCAGACAGGGTTATAAAATTGGGGTGGAGTATGCGAGTGTACGTCGTTTCAAAACTAAGTCTTGGTTGACTGGTTCCATCGACAATAGCACCCAAGAAGCCCAAGTTTTAGCGCACTTAGAAAGTTTTTTAAATGAACACCAAGGGGAATATGTTCGTTTGATTGGGGTGGATACCCAGGCGAAAGCAAGGGTGGCAGAAATTATTATCCAGCGCCCCGATGATACCCCCGGGCAACCTTCCCGTTTAAATACTACTTCCGTCGCTCCTGCGGTAGCCAGTGGTAATGGGGCTGGTGCTTCTGTGGTGGCAGCCAATGGTACGGATATTAGTGGAGAAGTGCGATCGCTCATTCAGGGCGGTTTTAATATTGGGGTAGAACACGCCGATATTCGTCGCTTTAAGGCTAAATCTTGGATTACAGCCCCTAGTATTACCACCAATTCCGTTAATGAAGCGGTAAAAACTTTACAAGGTTATCTTAAGGAGTTTGATGGGGAGTATGTACGTATTATTGGGGTAGATCCTCAAGCCAAAAAACGGGTTTCCCAAACCATTATCCAGCGCCCCGGGGAGTCTGCTTCTGGGGGTAGTAATGGCGCGAGCCATGCCCCTCGTAGTAATGGTAATGGTGGCTCGGTGGCCACTAGCTTAAGTGCGGATGCGGTGCAACAGGTGCGCTCTTTGTTGAGTCAGGGTTATCACATTGGTACTGAACACGCTGATCTACGCCACTTTAAGGCGAAATCTTGGAAGAGTTGTTCCCCCATCAAGGCAACCAATGAACGGGATGTTTTAACGGCCCTAGAGGGTTGTATGCAGGATCATGCTGGGGAATATGTACGCATGATTGGCATTGATACGGAGGCTAAACGTCGTGTGTTGGAAATGATGATCCAGCGCCCCGGGGATACCCCTGAAGCTCACACCGTAAGGACTTCTCCTAGTGCTAATGGTGCTAGTCGTCCTGCCTCCGTGGCTTCTGCCCATGGTCGTAATGGTCACAGTGTCAGTAGCCGTTTAGGGGATGATGTACTGAAGCAGTTGCGATCGCTCCTAGCCCAAGGTTATAAAATTGGGACGGAACACGCCACCGTACGCCGTTTCAAGGCGAAATCTTGGCAGAGTTGCTCTCCTATCAATAGCACCAATGAATCTGAGGTTATCAGAGCTTTAGAAGGTTGTCTTCAAGATCATAACGGCGAATATGTCCGCATGATTGGCATTGATACTGAGGCCAGAAAACGGGTAGCAGAAGCTATTATCCAACGCCCATAGTTTCTTATTCATAAGGGGCCTTGCGCCCCTTTCCTTTCCATCAAAAACCCTTTACTTCCCCATTATTTTCAAGTTCAAAAAAAAACAATTTAGTCCGAATGTCATTACCCATTCTGCAACCAAGCACCATTAAAAATATTCAAATCAGAGGCGATGTCACCATCGATGATAGTGCGGTAATTGCTGACGGTGTGATCATCCATGCGCCCCAGGGGGCAAAAATCCTCATCCATGGGGGGGTGTGTTTGGGTATGGGTTCCATTATCACGGCTTTTCCCGATGCCACCATTGAAATCAAAGCTAATGCCATTTTGGGGGCTGGTTGTTTAGTTTTTGGACAGTGTATTATCGGTAATCAGGTTTCCATCGGTTCGGCGGTAACTATCTATAATATTGATGTTGAGCCTTTGAGTGTGATTCCTTCTGGTACGGTAAAGGGCGATCGCTCTCGGACTGTTAATATTGAAAGTGAGACTATTTCCGAATCCTCTGCCCCTTCAGAAAATATATCAGAGGATACTACCCCAGAGAGTAATCCAGCATTAGACAAAGTCAAAACCGACGCACAAAAGCAACAGGATCATCTGAACAAGTATAGAAATAAAATACCCCCCATTACCCCCCCACAAAATTCAACCCCACACCCTAACCCACAAATCCCAGAAGACAGTCAAAAAAAACAAGAGAGACAAGAGCCTATCAAAACCGATGATGATCCTTGGGGTATCGTAAAATCTGATTCCAAGGAAGTGGCAGGACAAGTTTATATCAATCGATTATTTGTTACTCTATTTCCCGAAAAAAATATTTAAGATTTGGTGGGTGGGCAATGCCCACTTTTTTTTGTGATTCATTAGGGGGCGATCGCCTTTTGTCTTTTTTTAAGGGTACGGTGCGATCGCCCAGGAAGCTAATTCCCCAAAACCACCGCACCACTAACTCTAGTTATGGTCATTTAGCTTCGCTCGGAAACGAATGTAACCATAGGAGGTGGTAGGATCACCCGGAGCCGTGGCTGGGGGTAAATCTCCCAACTTAACAACCACCGCCCCAGTGTTGTTAATACCACCACAGTTCACACTAGAAAAGCCAGAGCCAATAAAGCTATTTGGTTCTAGTCCTGGAGGGAAATAAGTACCTGCATCACCATCATTAATATTGGTAAGATCTTGATCCGTTAAAGTACCGTCACTATTCACGTCATAACCCCAACGGATACCTAGTCCTTCGCCAAAGCTATTGGGAACAAAAGTCATGTTGTCAGGAATGCGATCGCACACCAACACATTTTTAGCTTCAGTATCACCAGCAGAAAGGAAATAAACTGTATATTCTACTGTGTCACCCGGTTCAATTTCACCACCATTAATCGCCCCAATCAAGAAATTACTAGCAGTATTTGCAGTGGTATCAGGCCAGAAAGTAGTAGGAGGAATTTGCCGACCATTCACGGTAACTAAGTTAGGATTATTTAAATCATCACTATTTTCATCGTAAGCATAATTAGGATCATTGTTGTAAGCACTCATATCCTGTCCATTGGGTTTAGTGTTTGTTGTACCATTAATCGAGGTGATTCGTTTAACTAATAATACATTGGGATCAGAGGAAACAGGTTCAGGAGAACAGAATTTAAGAGTACCTAACATCCCAATTCCATGATTACTTGGATTAAAAGGAGAGGTGGTTTTGTAGTCAGAGAAAAACAACTCAATCTTATCTACAGGAGAGTTAAAAGAAACTAGAACATCTCCTCGGTTACTGGTTTGATTAGGCGCATCCCCTGTTCCATAAACCATATTCCCATTTCCGTTCGCACTAACTACTAAGACAGGATTAGAAGCAACGGGGGTTATCTTTGGTGCAACAAAATCATTACCATTAAACCCATAAAACACAACCTTATCAGACCAACTACCACCAGTATTTATGTCAATATCTCTTACATCCAACTCCACATTATCAATCAACTGATCAAATTCAATGGTTAAAGTTGCTCCTGCCCCTTGTTGACTAGGGTCGATTTGGTAGTGAAGACTTTTAGCCGAACCAGGAGGATTTAAACCTGCGCGGGTAAAAAGTTCATTATCATTCGGAGTATTCCCAAAGCCAGTAACGGAAGTAAATTCAGCATTATCGGTCAAGCCCGTAGTCAAAGTAATACCGACTCCTCCGACAGAATAGCTCTCCGTGCCATTTTTTCCTTCAGGCCAATTAATATCTGGATTATCCCAATTAAATTCCGCAATGAATGTGTCACAAACCAAAGGCTTTGAATCATCAGGAGCTTGAGGGAAAATCTCCAAGCTATCTTCATTATTTGTATTATCTAAATCTGGAGGGACTGTAACAGTATTAGTAATAGTCCCAGAATCAGTATTTACTCGTGCATGAAGATACAAGAAGGCTGTTTGATTAACAGCCAAAGTACCAACATCCCAAATACCTGTATTAGGGTTGTATCTCAAAGGATTAACCAAAATGCCCGCAACATCACTACTAATAGTTGAGCCGTCAGTAGGAGGATCATTGTTAGTATTACCCAGTAAATATTTATGACTAATATAGGTTAAATTATTCGGTAATAACTCATTGACTTCCACATTATTGGCAGTACTCGGACCATTATTTTTGACAGTGATTATATATTGGATCTCTGTACCTTGTATAGGATAGATATTATCAACAGTCTTACTAACTTCCAAGTCAGTCGAGACAGTAATATCAGCAGTAGAAGTATTGTTGCTGGAAATACTATCAATTTGTTCACCAGTGGGGGAAATTTGAGCAGTGTTACTTATGGTCTCTCCCACCTGGACATTCTGACCAATTGTCGCTGTCACAGTATAGGTTACAGACTGTTGGGGCGGAATCGTTACTAATTCATCGATACTTCCAGTTCCTGTCTTGGTCGTTGAACTAGAATCGCTGGGATTGCAATCTGCTGCTTCCGTTGAAGCACAAGTCCATTCAGCATTGATAAGTTCAGGTGGTAAATTATCGATTACTCTATAGTTTGTAGCTGTTGCGGATGGGTCATTATTTCGTACGGTGATGGTATATGTAATGGTTTGACCAGGAGATGCTTCTGAAACATTACTTTCCTTTGTTACCTCAACATCTAATGTATTAAGAGTACTCAGGGCAAATACTCCCCCACTAGCAATTAAATCAAGTCCTCCAGTAGCACCACTAGTTGAACTTGTATTACGAGGAAAAATATTCTCATTTTCAATATCTAATAAGCTATTGGGATTCATTCCAACATTTACATCTCCACCCACCAAAGAATAACCGTAAAAAACTTGGCTATCAGTGATACCTAGACTCTGATAGCTAAAGAAAATACTACTGATTCGTTGATTTCCAACACTGTTTGTGCGTGTCAAAAAACTTTCAGCATCATCTTTTCTTAGAACTTGTGTTGCTATTTGTATTCCACTTGGTCCCCAAGGATTCGTATCCGTATCTATTTCTATAGAAACAACATTTCCATATGCTGTGGGATTACCTTGACCATCAATGGCAGTGATTGGAGCTATCTTAAAAGCATCATTTCCTCCACGCTCAAGAATTAAAAAACCAATTTGGCTTAATGCCGCACTAGGTGCAGAAAGACCACCCGTTGCCACAAAATCTACTCTTTCGATGTTATTGTTGTTGCGCTCAGTTTGAGGTGTAGTACCACCATCACCTGTATTACCAAAAATATTATCACTTCCTCGATTGATAATATCCCCAAGAAGTACTTGTTTCATTATCAAGTCGTTTTGTTGATTTACAGAACGATCAACTTCAGTAGGGAATAAGTTTATATTTGTATTATTGTTTGTTGAAGATCCTTCAAAAAATACTAATTGTCTGTTACCTGTGACTAGAGGATTATTAACTCTCTTAATATTAATCTGATCAACCAGCTCAAGAAGATCGTATTCTTCACTTGTACCTCTGTTAAATCCTGTCAGCTTTTGATTATTTCCCTGACCAAAGCTATAATTTGTGGGACCTACGGTGTATTGGCTTTCAACAGCAGCTTCATTTGTAACTGTTAAACTAGTAATGGCAACTTGACTCATCGCTATGGGAGCAAAAGTTAAATTGATGGCTAGAAGAAAAGATGCTATGAAGATGGATATGATTCGAGGAATTGATTTACGGGTAATCATGGGATATTCTTGGGTTCGTTTCTTAATAAATGTTTTAAATAAAGTAAATTTTGGCCTATGGGGAATTTTATAAATTTTGTTTTATTCTGAAGGCATAAAAAATTATGGTAATGCCCTAATCTCGGCATTTCTGGATGGTTCTGATGTACCATATTCGGGTAGAAGGGCGATCGCACTTATCACTTGCCCAACTTGTAAGGGTAGGGATGCCTGAAAACGTCCTTCCTCATCCGCCATCACCTCGGCAATGGGTTCACTAAGAGGACCATATAAACCATCTTCGTCCACCCGATAGAGGGTAATCACCGAAAAAGGATCTGCCATACCATCAATGGCCGTGGTTTCACCGATTTTGTAGAAATAGGGTGCTAGGAATTGGGGTGCATTAATAGCTCCATGGGCGGTATCCTGACGGCGATTTTTTGAGTTGCGAGGGGGGTTAATCCCATCTCCCTTTTGATAGTCATGAATACCAGCTTGATTACGGGTAACAAGGTCAATGCTTAGACCATTAAGACCGCCAAAACGATTGTTAGTAATGATGTTAGCCATACTTTGAGGGTAAGCCGTTACTACTACCCCCGGCCCATTATGGTCAAAAATGCGGTTATTTTCGAGGCGATGACCACTACCCATTACATAAATAGCCCCCCTAATTTCTTGTAAACCATTGCCCATAATCTCGTTATCTTCGATGGTGATTGAGCCTTTTGTTCTAAATAAATAAATTCCACTACCCTGATTTTCCACGATGGTATTATTACTAATGCGAGAGTTGCTAATATCCCCCTCTAGGCGGATGGCATCGGGTACTCCTTGATTGCCATTACCACGGATGAGATTATTACTAATTAAACTATGTTGGGCATTTTTTCCTGTGATGATACCACTGCCTAAATGACCACTAATGTAATTATTTTCTACCCTAGTATTATTACCATTAAAAATATAAACACCGAACGCCGAGTTTACAGAATTTAACCCTTGATGGGGATTAAACCCGATCCAGTTATTTTCGATGACGATGTTTTCACTGGGCATTCTATCCCTAAAATCATAACTGTAGCCCAAAGGATCTTCAAATGTTTGATCTATTCTATTTCGTCGGGTGCGCTCGTAGTTAGACAATTCTTGATTAAAGTTTTCGGGGTGCAGTTGATGGGTGATGACGATATTACCCGCAGGGGTAACTAGATTTAGTCGGTTGTTGACTTGGTTGTTTGCCCTAAAACCGTAGATATTTAACCCTCGAATGGTAATATCACTGGAGCTAAGGGTTAAGCCCCGAAAGATGGGATTTTCAAGGTTTCGGGTGAGGGTAACTACGGGTTGGGGTATATTTTGTTGCTCTAGGGGGGAAATATCAGGGTTATAGCCTTGGTTGGTGGTGCCGTCAATGATAACGGGATTAGCGATGGGGGGCAATAAACCTTCTAGGGTTATGGTGGTATTATCAAGGTTAAAGTGAATCCTGGAAACTTCCTCATCTGGGAGGATTTCTACTTGGGTTTGTTCTAACTCACTTAATTCCTCTAGGGTTAAGGTATTGTTGATCAGGGCGATCGCCTCTCGGAGGGTTAAATGTTGATCTGGGTTGATGTCACCATCCAAGTTACTATTAACAATTATTTGATAATTTTGTCTTGTTTCTAAGGCTTGAATGGGGTTATTTCTTCCTGATAAAATACAAAAAATGGTTAAAAAAAACAATTTATTGCGGTTATTTATAATTATTTTAATTATTTGTCCCATTAAAGTGCGATCGCCCATTATTGTTTCACCTCAAATAGTTTAAAGTATTCTTCTTTACTTAAAAAGACATATTCTCCTTGTAAAAAATTGACATAGTCCATTAATTCCTCCGTAGAAAATTGATTAGTTAAATTAGGATCTGAAAACACCTTTGCCATCAAATCTTCATGGATGAAATCTTGGGAAATGTTATCTTCCTCCGTAATTTGTTCCCCATTATTGTCCCCCTCATCAACCACCATCGAAACCTCTGGGGCAGAGGAAACGGAAGAAGGTTGGGGAGGTAAAGCAGGGCGATTTTGCCCAAAACTATCAAATAAACCATTAAGTTTTACCGTGAGTCCTAAATAAGGGCCCCCTGCGGAGCGAGTACCGCTAAAATCTCGGTCATCAATCCTACCGAGGGCATAGCCTGCGGAGAGTCGCATATTGGGGGTGAGGTAATACCCCAATTCCACCAAGCCGCCCCCTTCGCTGTAGTTACCACCATTATCATTAATCCACCGTAATTCACTGGTAAGATCAAATTTGTATGCAAAGCGATACACTGCCCGTAGTTGGGAAAGGGTAATCAGACTATCCCCCACAAAATCTTCCGCCATAAAGGTAGTAGTATTACGCAGGGCAATCTTGCCATAAAATTCCCAGCGCCAATTGGGGGCGTAAATTCCCTCAAGGCTAAAAACATGATCTTCTAACCCTGAACCCCGTGACACAAGGATACTTTCTGGGATTAAGGATGGATTTTTTCGATATTCGTAGCGCAGTAGGGCATTAAAACGATCATCCTCTGGGTTGCGATATGCTAAACCTAGGCGTAATTGACTAGATGCCCCCAAGTCGAGGGTTTGGTTGGCAACATAGCTTTGGCGATAAGTACCCAAGGCGGTGAGACTCGGGGATATTTTTCCTGTGATGGAGGCACTAAAGGCGGTATTGCTGCGATCGCCCGATCTACGGTGATCTAACCCTGCACTAACCCGAAAATTAGGATTATCGGTATATTCAATGCCCACACTGTAGGAATGTCCCCCCGTGGGTTGGAGGGAAGAGGCGCCCTGTCCGGGGGCAAAGGGTTGGGCAAAGGTAGAACCGGCGGCGGTGCGCAAATCCTGTCCTTGGAAGATACGCTCATAGGCAAGGTTAACTTTTAACCCGGGGGCAAGGGTGATGCCTTGGGTGATGCCCACAGCTCCCTGGGAGCCAAATCCGCCCCCAAGAATGGCATAACGGGCGGTAAGGTTGGTATCCGATGCCACTTTGTAGTTAGCCGATACCCCTAAACTGGTGATGGACTGTCCTTCTAGTTGTCCTCCCCGACTAAACCAATTTTGTCCTAAACTCACCGTAATTCCCCGCATCACTTCCCAATCAAGATTTAAGGAGGTGCGATCGGAAAAAACTGCATCGGTGCCAGAGGAAACGGTAAATTCATTGGTGGCTCTAAATCGGAGGGTATCGGTGAAAGCATAGCTAAATTGCGATCGCACTTGGCTAGAATTCCCTGAAAAAGCATTGGGAGAAATACGATCTTCTCGGCTACGATGAATCCAATCCACCGTCAAATCAGCCCTATCTCCAAGGCGTTGTTGTATTCCAGCGGTAATGGTGGTCAAACTATTATCCACCCGACTCCCCGGCACGGGTTCTGTACCTGGAAAAAGTAGTTCATCAAAGGGAAGAGGACGGGGGGCAACCCCCACATTATCCTCATGGTCATACTGAAGTCGAAGATTGGTGGTGGGGGAAAGGGTAGCTTCAACCTGCGCTCCGTAACGAGTTTGCCCCGGCACAAAACTGATGGTAGCGTTATTACTAAATCCCGTTTCAGCGGACTGTAAATAAGCCCTCCCCCTAATCCTTTCCGTAATATCCCCCTCAAGCTCAAAACGGTAAGCAGAACCACTGACCTGCCCCATTCGTTCAGAATTATTATGGGAAATGGCATACTCCGCAATTAAATGACCATTTTCTCCTAAAGGAATAAAAGCATCAGCCCCATAGAGTTGAAAATCCCTTAAACCCTGATTTTCTTGGACAAAAGAACCCCCTAACCAACTCTCTCGCCCCACATTACGACTGAGGAAATAACGGAATCTACCTCCATACATAGTACCGCCCCCCCCTTCAGCGCCCTCAAACTGATAGGTTGCCACGATGCGACGTACCAAAATACGTCCTTGGTCATCCACAGCGGTACGGATGATGGGTGAACTAAAGAAAAGAGAACCCCGATCATAATCAATGTCATAATCAACCCCCCTTCGTAACTCCTCCCTTGCCAATACCGTACCCGGGCGGTTCAACTCCTCTAACTCAATGAAGATATTTTCACTCCCCGGAGACACCAAACGACGAGAAAGAAAATAGTCTCCCCTCGTGCCATCGGGGGCAATGGTATCCCGTTGGAAACCATCCACATTATTGGCAAAAAAGGCGCTCAACTGAAGATTTCCTAAAGTATAGTTACCCTTAAAGCCGTGTAAAGAGCGTTGGGTGGCGGTAAACTGTTGGGAAGCGCTAGAAAATTCTTGGGTACGAAAATCCCCCCACATAAAATAATCAGGCTCCACATTCAACCTTTCGGAGGAGCGTTCAAAGCGCAGGTAAAATGAGTCAATGGAGGGGGTAGTTTGTTCAATGGTCGAACTATCTCCGTAGGTAGGGTAAACCTGTTCCGAGGTTTGAAAACCCCCAAATAAGCGACTTCTGCCAAACTCGTCTTCATTAATTGCCCGATCGCTATTAAATGCCCCCGTAAACTGCCAATCTCCCACGGAGCCTGTGGCAAAGGCGGAACCCGTGACATTAAACTCCGTGACATTATCTTCATCGAGGGGTAAAAATTCCCGTCGGGGGCGATAAAAGTCCGTACCCCTTGCCCCCAAACGAAAATCGACCACGCCATTGATGATGGGTTCAGACCGTAGGGCGGTGTCAAACTGTACTTGGGTAAAGGCTTCTAGCTGACTGGTTCTGGCTTGAATCCTGACGGTTTGGGCTTGGGTGGCGGTGCGGAGAGTGGCGGTAAATTCCCCGTTAACTATCTTGGCTTGAAACCCCTGAGCGTCAGGGTTTGCGTCATTGCCAATAAATTCCCCCGCACTGGTATTGAGGGTAACGTTGGTATTGTAGTTAGAACGATTACCATTTTTGTCTAGTAGTTGTCCTCGCACGGTGACGGTGGAACGACCATCGGCAGGGACCCTTGATTCGAGGGTTTCGATTTCTAGTTTGCTAGGCGCTTCGGCGACCATCAGTTGATAGCGTACTTCGGGAAGTTCTTGCCCATTTTTTGTACCCCGCACCGAGAGGATGTTTTCCCCCATGGCTAACCCTACCCCATACCAGGTTTGAATTACTAATCCTGTTTGTCGGTTGGTTTCTACCCTACCGATGAGGGTAGGATCTACTAATCTTCCATTTACCCTTAATTCTACGTTGCCTTCCACGGGGTATTGCACCACTACGGTGGAGGAGGGAATGTTTAGTACGGCTCCTTCGGTGGGGGCTAAAATTCTGATTCTGTTTAGATCTTCGGGATCTGGCGTTTGGGTAATGGCTTCACTGGGAGTTAGGGTTTGTTCGGAGGTGGGGGTGGGAATATTTTGGGTTTCAGGTTGTTCGGGGGTGGGGGTTGAATCACTATCCGTTTCTTCTTGCTCAGGGCTTTGAGCCTTTACTTCCAAGGGTTGATAGCCTTGGCTGAGGAAGGTAAGCCCAAGGATTAAGATGACTAGGTTACGGAGGTTTTTTCCACCTGCTAACCAGTTTAATAGTAATTTAACGCACTGTTGATTGTTCATTTTTTACTGACCTCCTTCTTGGGCTTTGGGGGTTACGGCAAAGTTCATTCTGACCATACCGCCGGGGGCAACCCTCACTAAGCGAGATCGGCTGTTGCGTTCGCTGACGAAAAGGTTTGGCGCTAGTTCATATTCTGGAATACTCAAGGGATCTAATACCCCTGTATAGGAACCGGGGAGAACGTTGGTAACGGAAAATAGTCCATCGGCATCGGTGGTGATGCGGTTGCCGTTTTGCAGGAAGATTACGGCATTGGGTACTCCGGGTTCCCCTGGTTGTTGTTCCCCGTCAAAGTTTTTGTCCACGAACACCCGACCGATAATGGTGCCGTAGTCGGTGAGGATTCCGCTTCTTATCTCGAGGCGGTGGGTAGCAGGTCCTTCCCTTAAGGCTCTACCGTTGATGGTTCCTGCCAAGATGGCGGAGTTTCTACCGTTTCCTCGGATGGCATCGGGAGTAACCCTAGCACCATAGACGATGGTTAATACTTGTCCTTGGGTTAGTTCAAAGGTGGGATCCGTGGGTTTAAAGGTGACGGTGCGATCGCTCCTTGTGATGGAAATGTCCACGGGTTGATCTGCTAGTCTTCCTTTGACGGTATTCTCGATTAAGTTAATCCCCGCTGGTAGTTGGTCGGTGATTTCAATATTGCCTAATGTTCCTGTGGATAGGTTACGGGCATTGAGACGATACAGCACAATGTCTCCCGGTTCGGTAGCAATGCGATCGCCCGATTTATCTAACCGTAATTCCTGAGCCAAACATACATCGGTATCTAAATCCAATACCGCTAAATTAAGTCCAAATCTTTCTGCATCCTCCACCAAAACGAACTGTCCCGTAATTAAAGTGCGCTGGAAAGGATCTGTTACCGTCAATGGTCTTCCATCCAAAGATTGAGCCGTATATTCAATGATAGTATCCCCAATTCTTTGACCAATGGTAAGACGTACACGACGTTCGTTATATAACGAATCACTGGGGGGATTCACCAACAGGATGTATTGCCTACCAAAATCCAATTGTCCCCTTCTTTCATCAAAGAGGAAATTGTACCTTCCCTCATCAGAATTAGTTAAAAAGAAAGGATTACTATTTTCTATATTAGGAGCAAGACCCAGGGGAATATTATTATTGGGGTTATCAGGAACTTCCGTGGTGGTTAAAGGTACCGCCCCCAAAATGCCCCCCGTAGGATCATTCGGGTCAGGATCAAACAAACCAACGAAAAATCCTTGATAATCCGCCAGAAGTTCCCCCTCACAGCCCGTAATCTGCCCCAGAGGGTCAATCAAAGGAGATGCCACCACATTAACCCCCAACTGTGCTACACTATTTCCACAGATATTACCTACCCCCAAACTGATGCTGACGGGATTGGGTTCATCTTCCAAAAAACGATTGGGTAATAGCACCCTCACAAACAACCGAACCAAATCTTCTGGCGCCAGGGTGACGCTCACAGGCTCACCGATTTCCTGCCCTTCTTCTCCATCCCCTTCTATATATTCCACCCCAAGAATGGTAGCTTCTCCCGTTAAGCCCGATTCTTGAATCGTGCTAGGGTTCGGAAGGGTAACATCAGCAGATAAATTGCCTTTGTTTTCGATGGCAAAACTATAAATAAGAACCTTTCTAGCAAAGTCTGCCCCCGAAATTTCCTCCTCTTCAATGGTTTCGCCCTCATCGTTGCGAATACCCAAAGCGCTAACCTCGATTTCTCCTCGTTCCAAAACAATCTGAGAAGTTAGGCGGTTGGATAATCCATTAAAAATATTTTGTTCATTTTCATAGCTATAGATAGCCTGATTTTCCAATACCTCTCCATCCTCCGTAGTAACTTCGCAGGGTAAAAGGGCAGAGATATTTTCGTTGACCTCCTCCTGGGCGATGAGGGAGGGAACATTGATGGTCAAAAATATAGTTGCCAAGACCATGGCAACAAAACGACGTATTGACCTATTTATGGGGAAACTTTTGGCTTTTATCACTGGCAGACTCATGGATAGAAATCATGATTTGAATGGGGAAAAAGATTGGTTTAAAGGCAGGTGATTTTTCTTCTCTTTAAAAGTTAATTAATACTTAAAATCTTGATTATTTCAGAAAAAAATTAACTCACTTTAGTAGAGTTCAGCTATTAGCAATGAAATTTACTTTATGAGGAATATAGGTTTTACCCTATGACCCCCTTTAGAATAAATAAACAAAGCTAATAGCAAAAACTGACTAAAGCAACTAAGAAAAATGAATTTTAGGTTAGACTTTGCCCATGCCCTGCTTCAGACAGAGGATCATTTTACAGAAACAAGTTATTTAACGTACAATAACTTGATAACCCACGGTCATATCACCCTCAGCGGTCAACTCTTGAGCGGCTTCCCAACGGACATGGGTATAGGAATCGGCAGGGGCGGGTTGTACCTCCACCGTGCCATCTTCAAGGGTTACTTCAATGGTGGGATTTTCCACGAAGGTTTGCCCCCCGTCAATGCTGTAGGTGATGGTTGCACCGTTGCTGGTGGTAGCGGAACCGAGGATATAAATCATTTCCGCAGGAATGGGCTGGGTAATAACCAAATCTCTGGCGGCTTCTTCCCCTAGGTTTTGACTTGCTACTTGATAGCGAAGGGTATCCCCCGGAACAACGGTTGCCTGAGTACCCAAATCTTCCCAGACAATTTGCTCTTCTCCTTGTTCGTTTAGTTCAATGGATTGTTTATCAACGGTTAGGTTCAGGCGAACTTCTGGGGTTCTGATGGCCTGAGCAATGATTTCCCCTGCTTGTTGTAGGGTTGCCCGTACGGGGGAATCGATCATTAGGGTGAGAGTGGCGGCAAAGAGTCCTACCGCACCGAAACCAATTATTTTTTTGTTGATTTTTTTCATGATGTTCAAATGTGATTTATCGCTGAAACTATTTTTTGTGTTTTTACGGTTATCTCTTTTCCCCTAAAGTTCAGAGAAAAAGAGATTTTACTTCAACTTTTGATGAGTTGATTAACTTTAATTTCTACGGGGTGGGAGGATTGGTAGGTCCAGTTTCACCTAGAAGACGTACTTGACGACGGAAGGTAAAGTTACCAATGCCTTGGGGTGCTACAGTACCTATTTGGTTAATGTAAACCCCCACAGTCGCTCCATTAGTAGGATCGCTTGTACTAATAAACCCTGGTAAGGTGTTTAGAACAGTGGATGGAGTTATGGTTGCAAATGGGTCACCAAGATCAGTAAGATTAGTGTCACTGTAGAAAAATACATTTCCATTGGTTGCAGAAGTATTCTGCCAGTGGATAGTATTATTATTTTCAGCCCAATTATTACCGTTTAAGACATTACCATCTTCCACGATACGGAAGTTATTGGCACTTAACGTTACGTTGCCACTGCCCGTTGCAGGAGTTGATACGTTTCTGTAACGAATACGATACTCAATAAACTGACCGGGGGTTGGATTGGTTGCAATAGTTGCATTACTACTAAACGGAGCTATTTGTGTGCCGTTCGCATCTAGGATACGAGCTTCTTTGATTAGTTCCATGAATCCACCCGCATACACACGGTTAATGGTAACGTTTGTACCTGTAGGTGAATTACCATTCACTAAAGCATAAGCTGGGATGAAATAATCTCTACCGTTAATATCTATAGGATTAGCATTTAAATCTCTGCTAGTGTCAGGATCTACAAATACGGCAATGGGTATGGCATTGTCACTTAAAAAGTCAACACCGCTAGGTAATGTAATCGTCACAGTATAGTTTTGTAGTTGATTGGGAGCAAAATTATCAATGGCAGTAGGTAGTTCACCATCGTCTATTCTTAGCCATCTTTTTGTGCCTTGATCATCTACATATTCATAGGTAACAGAATTACCATTCACGGTAATTGTAACCAAAGTACCAAGGGGTATGTCATCATCATTACCAAAGTTTCCACCAGTGTCGGGAACCTGACTAGCTTGAGAGGGGGTAATGGGTTCAACAGTAACGTTATCAAAGGCTGTATTGGTAGTGTTGGTAATGGTGTTGATAAATTCTACATCGTTAAGATTATTTACAACATTTCCATCAACATTTCCTGATGCCGCTTTATTGGTAAAGTCATCATTATCATTAATAGGCCCAGTTGCGTCAGGACGACCTTGGGGACCAATTAAGAGATCCGCTGGAGGAGCGAGTACGGCAACAATAGTAATTTTGTTGACTTCACCAAACTCTCCTTGCCCATTGTTATTACCAGGATCTACTCCATCTCGATTAGGATCTGCGATACCATCATTTGTAAGAGGATCGTAGAAGGATCCATTTCCATCGTCATCGGGAGGAGTATTATTATCATTAAAGTTATTCGGTCTTTGATCCCCAGATTCATCATAAACGATCTGATCGATAGGTTCTACATTGTTACCAGGATCATTATAGGTGCGACCAAAAACTTGAGCGATGTTATTAACAGTACCACCGTTAACTCCTAAACCAGTGGTTCTAACTGCGAAGCTAAAGCCATCCACTGTTGTATTAACCGTCACTCGGTTAGTCGTATTCTCATTATCAACAGGATCGCCCGCAACAGTTTTGATAAAACCAACTCTGGTAACACTGCTTAAGTTAGGTGGATTTGTTGTCCACTCTACTTCAGGAACTGGTGAGTTAGGAACAATGACAGGGCTATTCGCCAATGGGCTTTCTGTATAAACAACCTCCCAGCCAGCTGGGGCTGTAGGAGCGGCATTAAGTTGAGTACCCGCAGGAATAGCATCGGATACAAGAATTCTTGTTCGTTCTTGTCCATCTAATCTGATAGGTGTACCTACTAAGTCTTCAGGAACAAAGCGAGTTTGATTAGGAGATTGTCCTTGAACCCTTAACTCTAAGTTATAGGTGATGATATTATCAGTGTTAGTAGTTTCCGCCCCTGTGCTAGTGACAGTTCCTGTTTTAAGTAGTAATGCTAAGGCAAGGGGTCTAGCAATAATTTCGGTCCCAGACTCAACACTTTGAAAAGCACTAGCTTCCCTTTCACCATTAGCTGGTGGATCTCCGATGGCCTGAGTTTGAAGATTTCCAGTCCCTTGTATTGGTTGGTTTTGAGTTCCAGGGCTATTATCATTTGCCCCTGTGTTACCTAAAGTTACGCTAATTTCTTGACCTAAGTTCGTTATATTAGCAGTACCAGTGACTATTACTCGAATGGTTTGATCTGGTTGTACGTTTAGGATTGTTATTTCACCATTATTAACGGTAAAGTCAGTTCCCTCGACAAGGGGAGTTCCGTCACTATCTTGTAAAGATATTTCTCTGTTAATTAGGCGTTGAGCAATTAATTGATCAGGAGCAGGAACGATAATATTGGTCGCATCATTACCTGTGTTTGTTACATCGAAAAGAAAATCTAATATATCTCCATTTTGAACACTTCCATCATTACGATCAATAATACCTGCAGGTACAGCACTGATACCCGCTACTTTGGCAACTTCTATGATTACCCTGTTAGACTCAACGGTGAAAGGGTCATTAGGATCCTCTGGATTTTCGTAGGTAGCCGTAGCGGTGTTACTAATATTAGTACCGGCTCTAGTACCCGCTGCTAATACAGGAAGAGCCATTTGAGAAAGGCTGGTACCGACGAGGGCAGAGCCGATGAGGGCTCGGTAATAACTTGCTTTGCGTCGGACTTTTCGAGATTTGGTCATTGAGTATGTTCTCCTTCTGAGAATAATATTTTTATGAAGTTTACTCTAGTTTGAACTAATTAAGAAAACTTTTTCTTGTTCCTCTGATGGTAAAAATAAGTAATGGACTGAGTTATTTTTGCAATGTTTTTTTGCAGAGTGCCAAAGATTATTAATTAGTTTGACTTAGTATTTGTTATTTTGTGGATGATACCTATATAAATTAGGGTGAGTCAAGACTTTGTAACTTTGTATTACAATTTATTTTGACAATTTCCACTTAGTTTCTGAAGGGAATTATATACTAAGTTGTCTAACCTATTCCATCCAAAAGTATGAAGTTTGTGTAAAGTTTCTATGAATGCAATAAAGTTTGTATGAAGAAAAATTTTTAAGGGGTACAAAATGATCTCCCTAAATCCCCCGCAAATTCGGGGACTTGGTATCAGAGAGAAAACGTCAAGATTTGGAAAAAAAAACCCACATTCCTTGGTGTGAATGTGAGCGTGTAATGGTAAAGTTAGCTATTTATTGAGCACGGCGGGTATTACTAGATCTCCTTTCGTTCATAATTTGGCTTAGTTGTTGCCTTTGTTGGGGTGTTAAGACTTCACGCATTTCTAGCATGGTCTCAAACCCTAGCTCCCGCATTTGTTGGTTGAGGTTGGAGATGGTTTGGTTTTTGGCTCGGATGGCTTCGGTGGATTCGTTATTGTTCATCATGGTTTGGAGGGTTTGACGCTCTGTCCTCATTTGTTCCCGAAGTTGGGTCATGCGAGGTTCATATTTATTTTTAATTTCCACCATTTGCTGTTGTTGTTCGGTGGTGAGGTTTAGTTCTTGGATAAGACGGCTTTGCCCTCCTGTTTTGTTGGCTCCCCATCTTTTGCCCCCTTCTCTGGCTTGGGCTAGTTCGATGGTTTCGTTTAGGCTAGTTTCGAGGTTGATGGGATCAACATTAAGCGCCATGGTTCTGGTGGCCCCGGCGAGGGTTAAGATGGTTGTAAAAGCTAAGATTTGGCGAATATTGTTCTTCATAATCATTTTTTTCCTTTGAAATAGGATAGTGTTAGTTTGTGAGTTTTATGGTTTGGGATCTCCCTAAATCTTCTTTGGGTTCGGGGAGAGATCCCCCTATGTTCCCCGTGGATTCGGGGGACTTGCTATTTAGTTACCCCTATTTTTGTTTTCGGTTGTTAGATTTTTTGAGGGGTTTTCCCCCTTTACTAAGGGGCACTAGGGGCAATCTTAATTTTTAAAATTCATTGGTGAAGGTGACGTAGTCGGAGTTTGGGTTAAAATCAGCATTTTGAGTGGGGGATGAATATGACCATACTTCAAAAATAAAGGCTTCTAACTCCGTGGTATCTTGGGCTACTTGGGGGGTTATTCGTTGGGATGTGGATGCACCCCAAAGGATTAGTAAACCCGTGACTAGGGTGGTGGGAATGGCCCAACGCCAACGAATGGTTTTGTGATGATTTGCTTTTTTCTCCTGGGCAATGGCGTTAAATAACAACTCTTCATGGTTTGAAGGTGGGGAAGGAGTTTTAGGACAATGGTGTTTGAGAAAATGGACAAATTCTTCGTCATCGGAAGAATGATGGTGGAAAAGTTTACTCATATATTAACCCCCTGATTTTCTAAAAATTTGCGCATGGCTTTACGAGCGTTAAACAGTCTTGATTTTACTGTACCCACAGGAATTGTCAGTATTTCGGCAATTTCTTTTTGGGGTAAGTCTTCGAGATCGTGTAATACTAGCACCACACGATGATCTATTTTGAGACTTTGTAACCCTTGTTGCACTATTTCTTGGTAGTGGATTTGTAATAATTCTCTTTTGTCTGTGACGACTTCGGGAGCGTATTGGTAAAGGGTTTTTTTGTCTCTACGGATCTTTGCTAACTGTTTACGGCGATCGCACGCAACGTTCCAACAAATGCGGTATAGCCAAGTGGAAAAATATTTTGATTCCCTAAGTTTTGGCAATGCTTTCCACGCTTTTAAGAATACTTCTTGGGTTAAATCATCGAGTATTTCTTGACCGCATAGTTTAAACAAAGTTGCTCGTACTTTGTGCCGATAACGTTGATATACTAAACGAAAGGAATTCTCGTCCCCAAGCTGACACCTCTGAATTAGTTCAGAATCAGTCATTTTGGTGTGATCATCCGCTAACACTGTCATAAATCTTTGTTTTTTAATTGACTTACTATTTTAGACAAGAGAGGTTTTTAAAAGGTTCAGTGAATAATTGATAATTGATAATGAATAATGGATAATTAATAGGTCATTATTTTTGTATTAGATTAATATATAGCGTTTTTTATAATTATGAGATACATTTATGATTTTCAAGCCCCCCGAATTTGTGGGGGATGTAGGGGGATCATTTTGTACCCCGTAACCATGATAATTGCTATATAAAGGCTGTCATCTTGTGCTTCCTGCCCATTCCTTTATTCATTCAACTAATTATTATGTTTCGAGTAAATAAAATTAGTGCCATTGCCCTCAGTGCGATCGCAACGTTAACTACCATCGGGATTGCTGAAATTATTAACACACAAGAGGCGATCGCCCGTAACATATCATTTATATATAGCCCCCTTAGTCTTACCCTGAGAGTAGAATCCCTACAACTATTTGCACAAACAGGGGAAGTTAACCGCAATCTACAAACCTACCTCAATTTAGCAGGAGTAAATGAAAACCAAAAACAACAATTTAGGGAAGCCCTCATCACCCCCGTAGAAGTAGATCCCATTCTCATTTCCCGCTCCCTCAACACCGAAGAAGCCGAAAGACTCCTCAACTATTTAGGTAGTGTTATCAACGTAAGAGGGGGTAGAAATGGCAAACACTTAATTCGTGGGGCATTGGTAAAGTCAGTATTGCAACCTGAAGGGCTAAAACTAATTAATATCCTCAATAACCTTGCCGTAGATGTGGAAATTGACATTCAGCGCATCCTACGCTACACCCGACAAGTAGAAACAGTCCTCGAAGCAGGTAGGATTTATGAACAAGAAGTAATTAGACAAGCGGAAATACAAAGCCTTCAATCGAGAGGAATAAACTACGCTAACCTGCCCGATATTCGTCATGAGGGAGATATTTCCTTTAACAACGAAACCATTAATTTATTTGATCAATCCCGTGACAGAAGATACTACGCTGAAATTTATTATCCTACTCAAATGGGGGCAAATACCCCTGTAGTAGTAATTTCCCACGGAATTAACTCCCGCCCCGAAGATTTTCACGCTAGGGCAGAGCATCTCGCTTCCTATGGCTATTTTGTGATTATTCCCCAACACATTGGCAGTGATATTCGACAAACGGAAGATTTTCTTAGGGGATTTACGGGAGAATTATTTGTGAGGGATGAATTTATTAACCGCCCCCTAGACATTACCCATGCCCTTGATGAATTAGAAATTTTAAATCAATCTAGGTGGCAAGGCAAATTAAACATGGAAAACGTGGGGATTTTTGGTCACTCTTTCGGAGGATATACCGCCCTAGCTGTGGGGGGAGCAACCTTTGATTGGGAAAGACTTGAGGAACGTTGTAACCTAGATATTGGCAATCTTAATACCGCCCTTATTTTACAATGTAGAGCATTGCCATTGCCCCAGGAAGACTATCGATTTAGGGATGAAAGGATAAAAGCTGTTTTTGCCATGAACCCTGTTAATGGTGCAATTTTTGGACCTGATGGAGTGAATAATTTAGAAACTCCTTTATTTCTTGCGGCAGGAAGTTATGATCCCGCTACGCCTTTTGTATTTGAGCTAGCACAAACCCATCCTCTCCTTGATATTCCTGATGTTTATTTACAGTTACAGGAAGGACAAGCCCATGTGGATTTTTCCCAATTAGATGCGGGTATTACTGATTTAATCACCACGGTGACTAATTTAACTTTGCCTTCCCCTATATTGTTAAATGAATATACCCATTCGATGATGTTGGCTTTTTTTGAGGTACACATCCGGGATAATGAAAGTTTTGCTCCCTATCTTCAGGCTGGATATGCTGATTATTTGAGCGAGGGGCAAGAGTTTAAAACCTATTTGGTTAATGAGGAGTCTATTCCTGCACTGCGGGAGGTTTTTTTACGTTTTGTGCGAGATAATTTCAATATTATTTTTACGAATAATTAGGGTACTTTTAAATCCCCCTTAATACTGGCTCTGATTTATTAGTATGGTCTTTTTTTTGCTCCCCAGCATAACAAGGGGAAATGGTGAAGTAGTGGACGATGTTTGGTGTTTAATCATCTTCAAAGGCTGGACAAAATCCGTCTTCGGGTACTTCAAAACCGTGAAGGGGGGAATTTTCGTTATGACAACTATCTTCATCGTAGTGAATACAGTTATGGCATGATTCGGCATTGAGTTGACGACGAATGGAACTATTTTGCTGTAGCAATTCCCGTTGAGATAAGCCCCGTAATACTAATTCTTCTCCTTGCCATCGGGCTTCTATTAATCCTGTATCGGCAAAATTTTGCCATCGAGAGTCTTTGTTTAGTTGCTCTGGTAGGGTGATGGTGATATATGCTCCTGTTTCGTTCAATTCTCCTTCGTAGTTTTGTTGGGGGCTAATTTTTGGTTGAATAAATTGCTCTCCGATGGGTAAATCTACTTTGATGTTTACTTCGGGGCAGTGGAGTTGGTAACGATTTTGTAATTCTTCGAGGGCGGTTAAGTCGGCGAGGTAGTTGGGGGTGCCATGGACAAAAATGACGTGTTGAGGACGGAGGTTGTGGATTAGTTGGGTGGTATTTCGTCCGTCGCTATGTTCTGCTAATAGGTAATTTTCTACGATTACTTTTTCGGGATTTAGTTTATTTATAATTTTATTAAAGGTTTGACTTTTATTAATTTTTGAATGTTCTGGAATCAATATTAGCCATTTATATTCGTTTTCTTGGCAATATTCTTCTATTTTTGATAGGTTATCGGTTAGTATAATGGATGTTTTTTCCCCTAGTTTTTTAAGGTCAATGTCAGGGGTTAATCTCCTCATGCGGGGCTTTATTTTTTCATCCCAAAAAAGAGGTTGATGTTTGGCAAAGTTTTGCACATTGGCGGGAAAATAGTCCATTAGTTCCAAGTATAGATCACAGGCGATCGCCACGTTGCCATCTACCCATATATCAATATTTGCCCCAGTAAATTGATGGTGCGATCTCAATAGTTTTAATAATTCTTGCCCTAAACCAAAGGTAGGTACTGGTAGGATAACATTTATATCAGAGGCGATCGCTTCCCGAATTTTGGTCATCAAATGTTTTTCTTGTTGACGACGGTGGGGATGCCGTGCAGTGCCGTAGGTCCCTTCAATAATCAACACATCGGGGGTTAAACCACGCATATTATCAAGGGATAAACCCTCTACTAATTGCAAATTAGATAGGCAAAAGTCCCCCGTATAAAAAATTTTGTACACCCTATCCCCATGATGGTAACGGAATAATACCGCCGCTGCCCCCGGTAAATGCCCAGCAGGATATAATTCTACACTTAAATTATGTTCTAATTGTAAGGGCGATCGCCATGGAATACTATCACAAAAAGGCTCCACCATCGAGCCATCATCCCGAAGCCAATTAAGAGGCAAAAGTTTTCTAGTCACCTCGCTAGAATAAATAGGAAGATGGGGATATATTTCATGTAAAGATAACAAACCCCGAGCATGATCATGATGGGCATGGGTACAAAAGACCCAATGGGGCGGTAAAGACTGGTCCACTACCAAGGGCTTCATATCCTCCAAACCGCAATCAAGCAAAATACGATATTCTCCCACATTTAACATAATAGCCAAACCCTCCGTACCATGACCCACCGCCAAAGGAGAGCAAGACAGATGAAAAGAAGGAGAAGAATATTCCTGCCGTTGAATCATAACCGCCATAAATTAATGAGCAGAGCCATTTCCGTCATAATTATCGGAATCATAAAAACCATTTCTAGTGCCAAAAAACGGAGCCGCTACGATAAATAAACCAGTCAAAATCAATAATAATAGTTTAACATCCATAATTCCTTAAATCTCCAATAATTACTTAACTACTAATCTAATCGATCCCCAAAAATTACGTCAAAAAATTTTAACAAAATTAATAAAGCAAATTAAAATCCTTAACCCATATTCTGATATAAATGTTATTAGAGAACAAAACATAGAGAGTTTTTATGCTTACTCTGGATTTACCGCCCATTGCCTCCAGTACAAAAAGACAACTCCCCAGCCGTATCCTTGTCATTGAAGACGAAGACTTGATCCGAAACATGATTGGTCTTAACCTAGAAGAAGAAGGCTATCAAGTAATTAAAACTAACAACGGTAGAGAAGCACTCAATTTACTAGAGCGTCAAACCATCCAAAATACTGAAAAGCAAGGGTTTGACATGATAATTTTAGATCTAATGTTACCCGAAGTAAATGGCTTGGATATATGCCGTTTGCTCAGAAATAAAGGTAATAATATCCCCATTTTAATTTTAAGTGCCAAAGCTGCTGAAACCGATAGGGTATTAGGATTAGAAGTAGGGGCAGATGACTACCTCACCAAACCCTTCAGCATGAAAGAATTAGTCGCCCGTTGTCGAGCCTTAATTCGCCGTAACGGTATCAACAACACCCCATCAGACAACCTTAAACAATATAAAGAAATTATTCTATTTCCCGATGAATGCAGAGTAATGGTGAGAAATGAACCCGTAAGCCTTTCTCCCAAAGAATTTAAGCTCTTAGAACTATTTATGACCTATCCTAAAAGGGTGTGGGATAGAGATCAACTCATCAACAACATTTGGGGTGCAGACTTTTTGGGAGATACTAAAACTGTCGATGTGCATATTCGTTGGTTAAGGGAAAAATTAGAATTAGACCCTAGCCACCCAGAATATATCATTACCGTAAGAGGTTTTGGTTATCGTTTCGGATAGTTGAACCATAACAACTAATATCAAATAAGTCTATTTGTTTGTTACCCATGGTAGGAATCTGATAAACCTGCTTATTCTTGAGCTTATTTTTGTCCTCTATTTGATTTAAAACAGCTATTAGACTATTACCCAAAGCCCACCCCAAATTAACGGGTACCGCATTACCTATCTGGCGATATTGACTACTAATTGACCCCATAAAATTCCATTCGTCAGGAAAGGTTTGAATTCTAGCATACTCCCTGATTGTTAGAGGTCTAGTCTCTTCGGGGTGACATCTTTCTGTTTGTTTTTGAGCAGGAGAACATGTTAAAGTTAAGCTAGGAAGATCAAAAGATAACCTTCTGGCAATACCCGTTTTTCCTCCCCCCAAAAAATAACTTTTGCCCATATACTCACGCTTAATCTCTTCAGGCAAATCTGTCCAACAACCCCCTGGGGGTACTAAATCCATTACTTTTTGTTTTTTAACAGGATAATTTTGACCAGCAGAGGGAGGACAATCACTATTATATAATTGCCCTTTTTTTAAGGCATCTTTTAAAGTCATAATGCGTGGAAAAGGATCAGGCCAGATAAAATTTGTATAGTTAAATAAATCCTTTCTAATACCTATTAAAAATAATCTTTCTCGCTTTTGAGGTACACGATAAAAAATAGCTTTTAATACTCTAGGTTCAATTAAAATATATCCCAATTCAGCAACTACTGATTTAATGATACTTAAAGTTTTACCCTGTTCATGGTTTAGTAAACCTCGTACATTTTCCCCCACAAAAACTTTTGGTTGTAACTCCTTAATCGCCCTAGCAAATTCAAAAAAAAGAGTTCCTCTCGTATCTTCAAATCCTAATTTATTTCCAGCATAGGAAAAAGCCTGACAAGGAAATCCTCCTGATAATAAATCAATATTATATTGACTATAGTTTAAAAAATTAACCTTACTAATATCTCCTTCAATTACATTCCAATGGGGGCGATTATGTCGTAAAGTATTGCAAGAATCTTTATCGATTTCATTTAAAGCAATGGTATCAAAACCTGCTTTTTCTAAGCCAATGGCTAAACCACCAGCTCCTGCAAAAAGTTCTATGGATTGATATTTTCTTTTGGGAATAATATTTTGTTGCTTCTCCCACTGAGAATTGATCATCGATTTAATAGAAGGAAAATGTTGTAAGTCTTCTAAGTAATATCGATCATTTGCAGAAGGTTTTATCTTACCGCTTATTTTCCATTTTTCGATGGTTGTTCGAGAAACTGATAATATATCAGCGAGTAGGGCTTCTGTGACAAATTCTTTAGACATTAAACTGATCAAATCCTTGATATTTACGAAAAGATAGTAAATAGATACTTTTTAACTTCTCATTGATTACGTCATAACCATGTTTTGGTACTGTCCAACCATTCCCAATATATTGAAAAATATTTTGATGAAAATAGCCAATATGATTAGTGTTTGACTTATCCATTTGTCTAATTATTTCACTTTCAATTACATCAACAATACTTCTATGATAAACTTTAGAGTCAAATGTTAATTTAATAAGGTCAATTAAATTTTTATTAAAAGTTTTTAAGTCTATTTTAAATTTGTATTTTTCAACGGTTTCTTTTGTGTGATTATATATAGCAATTATTATACTAATGAAATACAAAACGATCCCCCTAAATCCCCCTTAATAAGGGGGACTTGGCAATAATCAACATACCTCATAACTCTGAGAAACGCTATAAATTAGCATCGGTGATAAAACTGAGATTATATTTTGCCATGAGTGAATCGATAAGTTTTAGGGAGATTATTGATTAGTTTCCTCATCCTAGTTAATAATAGAATAGGAAAAGCCCAAAAATTGATAGGAAATAATGACGGAAATTGTTACCACTAAAGCCACCAGAAACGCTCCCCACGAAGATTATCGGTTAATCAACATCAAAGACTTAACCCCCATGTATCATCATTATGTGGAGGTAAAGGAACAATATCCTAACTGTCTTTTACTGTATAGGGTGGGGGATTTTTTTGAGTGCTTTTTTCAGGATGCGGTGACAATTGCCCAAGAGTTGGAATTGATGATTACCAGTAAGGATGCGGGGCAAAATGTGGGTAGAATTGCCATGACAGGGGTACCCCATCACGCCCTTGATCGTTATGCTCGGCAACTGGTAGAAAAGGGCTATGGGGTGGTAATCTGTGATCAGGTGGAGGATGCCGCCAAGGCTACGGCGGAAAAAAGGTTAGTAAAACGGGCGATTACTAAGTTATTAACCCCCGGCACGGTGACGGAAGATGAGATGCTACCCTCACGGCAAAATAATTTTTTGGCAGCGGTGGTGGTGGCAAAGGAGCATTGGGGTTTGGCTTATGCAGACATCTCTACGGGGGAATTTTTTACTACTCAAAGTAAAGATTTAGGCAGCTTGGCTACGGAGTTGTTACGATTGCAACCTGCGGAGATATTATTTCCTGTTAATGCTCCTGATATTAATAGTTTATTGCGTCCGGGGCAAAAGTCGGAGCATCTACCTGAATTTCTTCCCGATTGTTTTTGTTATACGTTGCGATCGCAAAAAACCTTTGATATTAACGAAGCCAAACCCAAGTTATTATTAGAATTTAAACTCAAATCCCTTGAGGGGGTGGGTTGTGAACATTTACCCTTAGCCATTCGGGCGGCGGGGGGATTACTCGATTATGTGCAGGATACCCAAAAGGCGAATCAAGTACCCTTGCAACTTATTCGCACTTACAGCATTGCCGATTATTTGATGTTGGATGCCACTTCACGGCGTAACCTCGAAATTACCTCTACGGTGCGAGATAACACCTTTCACGGCTCTTTACTGTGGGCTTTGGATAAGACTTGTACCGCTATGGGAGCAAGGGCGTTAAGGCGTTGGTTATTGCAACCACTACTCAGTAAGCGGGGAATTATTGCCCGTCAAGATACCATTGCGGAGTTAATTGATAATTTGCCTTTACGAGAGGAGATGAGGAGTTTATTTAAGAGTATCTATGATTTAGAACGCATTACGGGCAGGGTGGGTGCTGGTACGGCAAATCCGAAGGAATTGCTCAATTTGGGGGATTCTTTATTAAAATTGACCTATTTAGCGGAGTTGGCAAAGGAAGGTAAATCGCCCTATTTCCAAGCCTTGCAAAATGTACCTCCTGAGTTGGAGGAGTTGGGAAAAGAGGTGGTAGATTCTTTGGTGGAGTCTCCTCCGCAACACGTGAAGGAGGGGGGTATTATCCGAGATGGGGTAAATCAGCAGTTGGATGAGATGCGCCGTTTAATTGATGGGGATAAGGAATGGTTGGCTAATCTGGAGGTGACGGAAAGGGAGCGCACGGGGATTAGTAATCTGAAGGTGGGTTATAACAAAACCTTTGGTTATTATATCAGTATGCCTCGTTCTAAGGCGGAATTTGCCCCCGAAAATTATCAGCGTAAACAAACTTTATTAAATGAAGAAAGATACATTACTGCTGAGTTAAAAGAGAAGGAAAATCGCATTTTAAATGCTAAGGATGATCTAGCAAAGTTTGAGTATCAAATTTTTGTGGATTTACGTGCTACGGTTGCTCAAAAAACTACGGAAATTAGGAAAGTAGCAAGGGCGATCGCCGCTATGGATGTATTAAGCGGATTGGCAGAGTTAGCAGTATATCAAGATTATAACCGCCCAGAAATTACCGAAGATCGCACCATAAAAATAAAAAATGGTCGTCATCCCGTGGTAGAAAAAATATTAGGTTTTGGGATGTTTGTGCCTAATTCTACTTCTTTAGGGGCGCAAAAAACCCCTGATTTAATAGTATTAACTGGACCTAATGCCAGTGGCAAAAGTTGTTATCTGCGTCAGGTGGGATTAATTCAATTAATGACTCAAATTGGTAGTTTTATTCCTGCGGATAGTGCCAAAATTAGTATATGCGATCGCATTTTTACCCGTGTAGGGGCGGTGGATGACATCGCCACAGGGCAATCTACTTTTATGGTGGAAATGAACGAAACCGCCAATATCCTCAACCATGCCACCGAAAAATCTTTGGTATTACTAGATGAAATAGGTAGAGGTACAGCCACCTTTGACGGTTTATCTATCGCTTGGGCCGTTGCCGAATACCTTGCCATCGAAATCCAAAGCCGTACCATTTTCGCCACCCATTACCACGAGTTAAACGAATTGGCTTCTATCTTGGATAATGTGGCTAACTACCAAGTAACGGTAAAAGAGTTAGAAAATGAAATAATTTTCCTCCATGAAGTTAAGGCAGGAGGGGCAGACAAATCCTACGGTATCGAGGCAGGAAGATTAGCAGGTTTACCAAAGGTAGTAATTAGCCGTGCAAAACAGGTAATGACTCAAATTGAAAAACACAGTAAAATCGCCATGGGTTTGCGCAAGAATATCAAAAAGTTAACTCCTTCTAATCAGGAAAATAGCGAGGAAATTATGACTCAGTTGGATATTTTTGAATGATTAAACCAATCACGATTCAAGTAAAGTTACTTACCGTAAAAGTTTAAACATTATCATTTTTCCACATAATCGTAAACAGAAAATAAGAAAAAAATAGCCATTTTAATAATAAACCATAAGAGAAAAACTCCTCTTTTCACCTAAAAAAAGGATAAGCCCATGGGCAGAGGAGTTAAAATATTGAATTATAAATTCTTAAGCAAAGTTAAGTAGAAATACTATTTTAATTGGATAGTTTGAGGCTTATCAAACATGTGGACAGTATCTACAAAACGAGCGGTACTAGACTGACTAGAAATAACTAAACTTTGGGTTCTGGCGCCACCATGGAAGAAACGAACACCATTCATCAAAGTACCAGGGGTAATACCACAGGCCGCAAATAAAACGGTTTCTCCAGAAGCTAATTCCTCAGCAGTGTAAACCTTATCAGGGTCAGTGATGCCCATTTCGGTTAGACGAGCGAGGTTTCCTTCTCTGCTCTCACCAATTAAACCAGTTTTAACTACCGCAGGATCATAAATTAATTGTCCTTGGAAGTGACCACCCAAACAACGCATGGCAGCGGCGGAAATAACCCCTTCAGGAGCCGCACCAATACCCATGAGGGCATGGATGTTAGTACCAGAGAAAGCACAGGATAAAGCCGCACTCACGTCACCATCACTGATTAGGCGAACCCTTGCACCGGCAGCACGGATTTCTTTAATTAAATCTTCATGGCGAGATCTGTCCATTACGACAACTACTAATTCTTCGGGGGCGCGTTTTAAACACTCGGAAAGAATTTTGATGTTTTCGGTAGCGGATTTGTTGATGTCCACAAGACCTTTAGCAGCAGGGGGGGCAGCTAATTTCTTCATGTAGAAGTCGGGGGCGGCAAACAAGCCACCTTTTTCTGAAATAGCTAATACTGCCATGGAACCATTTTGACCGTAGGCTACGAGGTTAGTACCTTCGCAGGGGTCAACGGCGATGTCAATTTCGATTAACTCATCAGGGTTACAGAAATCTTTGGCATTTTCTTGGGTACATACGCCCACTTCTTCACCGATGTAGAGCATGGGAGCGTCATCTCTTTCCCCTTCACCGATTACGATTCTACCGCGCATGTTGATTTTGTTCATTCTCTCGCGCATGGCTTCTACTGCTACTTCATCAGCAATATCTTTTTCGCCTTTACCCATCCATTTAGATGATGCGATCGCAGCTTGTTCAACTACTTCAATAATTTCTAATCCGATAGTAGTTTCTATCATTGTGTATCCTCCGAGGATTTTTAAATTTAATTTTCTATAATGATTTGAGTAAATCTCATCAAGATTAAAGTCTATCAGAGTGAGGGATTTCCCACAAAAAAAGTTTTCCTAGGGAACAGGGAACAGGCAATGGGGAATGGTTTTAAGATGGTAAACGGATGAGAATAACGGTAGTGTCGAGTTTAGAGGCGATCGCATCGGGGATATTACCATGGATAGTTTGTTTTAATAAACCATCCCGAGAAGCCCCAACGATGACTAATTCAGCCCGTTGATTATGGGCAACTAAACGGATGCCATCTACCACGGAATGGGAAGCAATGGACAGGGGTTTTACCATGGTTTCTACATGGGGCTGCAATTCTTCCACGGCAAAGTATAAGTCAGAGGAATCAACTTTTTTATCATTGGGAGGAGAAACCTTTGCTAACCAAACAGGGGGTAAACTACCTTGATGATACACATTCAGAAAAGCAGGTAAAAGTTTTAAGCCTTCTCTAGCATTAGGGCCCCCTGCCATGGGTACAAGGCAACTACCCCTCGCCATCAAATTATGGGGATAACTATGGCTATTTCCTAATTTAATTAAGATTAATTCGCAGGGTGCTTGGGTAATCAAATTATCTACTAAATGGGAAAATATAAACTCTTGGGAACTAGAATTTTTACCCCATCCCATTATTAATAAATCAATGTATTCTCTTTTGATTATTTCTAACAATAGCCCTGTACGATGGTGGGTTATTACTATTCTGGTATGGATAGGTATATTAGCTTTTTTCCCCATTTCTTCGAGCTTAAGCATTAATTCCCTAGCATTTTTTGTGTCCACATAGGTACTGTGGGGATCTAAATGTTTGGCAACTTTTAATACTTTGATAAATTCAATTTCATAATGATTATAAAGGGCGATCGCAATGGCAATTTTAGCTAAACTTTCGTAGTCATCCTCGGAAGTGACAGGCACCAAAATTGAACCTCTCCCCGTAGCAGGGGAACGACTTTGATAGACGGTATAAGCAACCTGTGCCTTGATGGCGACATCTGCCTTCAACTCATCCACCTCTACCCGAATAATATCCGTACGGGTAATGATGCCCACCAAACGCCCATCCTGCACCACGGGTAAACGGGAAAGGGTATAACGATTGAGCAGGTATAAAACATCACTCAAATAAGCCTCTGGAGGCACACTGATGGGGTTAGGAGTCATAATCTCCTTGGTTAGTAACAAGGAAGAAGGATTGCGCACCTTAACTAAATCCGACTGGGTAACGATACCCACTAACTTGCCATCACTCACCACAGGGAAACCTCGATGGGATGATAAAGACATCAAATCTAATAAATCAATGACCTTTAGGCGAGGAGAGACAGTTTCTACATTGGTTTGCATCACCGTACCCGCCTTTAATTCTCGCAAAAAATCCTTTTGACGACTACTATCATTATTATTTTCATCATCCAAATCGTAGCCCATGTGATGTAATAGTAATTGATCCATGGAGCCTTTTTGCACTGCTTCTGCACTGATGTAAGACACCGCACAGGTAATCATGAGGGGCAATACCAGATTAAAATTAGCGTTTAGTTCAAATATCATCACGATGGCGGTGACAGGTACCCTGACAACCCCTGTAAAAAATGCCCCCATCCCAGCTAAGGCAAAGGTTGCTCTGGTGTCAATGTTTATCCAAACGCTACCGATGTCTGCAATGAGATAACCTAAAGATGAACCCATAATCAGGGCTGGGGCAAATAATCCCCCCGGGGCGCCTGAACCTGCGGCGATGATGGTTAAGATAAAATGGGCTGCTAATACCAAGGCAATTTGTTCCCATGATAGTTCCCCTTTAACTAAAAATTCCCTTAATCCTGCATTGTCTCGGAAATAGGGGGGCAAAAGGGCGATCGCACTGCCACAAACTAAACCCGTTAAGCCAATTTTTTGCCAGAGGGGTATTTTCAACTTTTGATTGAATTTGACACTTTTTAATACTCCCTTATTAAACAAAGCCCCCAATAACCCCCCCGAAATACCGAGGACAAGATAGAGGGGAATATGTTGGGGGGAAAAACTAATACTATCGGAGGGTAATAAACTAGAAGGGAGGTTTAAATCAGGACTTTGTAAAATAATTGATACCACCGCCCCCGTAAAAGAGGCTACGATGGCAGTTTCGAGGGTGAGGTTAGATACATCCCGCATCAACTCCTCAATTACAAACATAACCCCTGCAATGGGGGTATTAAACCCTGCAGCCAATCCCGCTGCTGCCCCTGCGGCAATTATTTGGCGACGATGTTCGGGGGATGTGGGTACTAAACGGGTTAATTCGGCGGCTAAGGCTGCCCCAATATGTACCGTGGGGCTTCTTCTACCTAGGGTTAACCCTGCCCCCAATATTAAAATAGTACCAATGATTTTGACTATAGCTATCTTGAGGGATAATGGCACCGCATAACGGGCAAGGGAGGCTTTTACTTGGGCTACCCCTCCCCCCCCTGCCGTGGGTGCAACATATTCCAAGAGTAACCCTGCTAATGCTCCAAAAAAGAGTCCAAAAAAGGGCAAAATGGCGATCGCCCCCCATTGGTTTACCAAACTAATCCTTATGCCCCCTAACCAACCGATACCCTGTTTTAGTAACAAGGCAGCTAATGCCCCAAAAACTCCAATCAAAGCCGCCTCCACGAGGGCGTAACGGGGTGAAATGGAGTTTCTCGCCCAATGACGAGACTTGAGCCAAACCAAACTTTTCTGGAGCAACTTCTGGGGCAAAAAACTATCCACAGTAATAGTTAGGGGAATTTTGGTGGTCAGACTTTCAACATGGAATAAACGAAGGATATTTTATCCTAAAACCGTCATAACTAGATAGAAAGACCTAGTTTTAATCCTAAAATTGCATGGATAACCATCACGGTTACGGCAATACTACCAAGGTAAGCATGGGCAGTGCGTAAACTATCTTTATTTCCCACAAAACCAGTGGCAGAGATTAAACCATTTACACTTAATAAACCAATTACCAATGAACCAGTCCAAAAGTGAGGACTAGATAAAATAGGCTCTCCTTGCATGATCAAGGATAATAAACCACCACTGTAACCCATTATGATAAATAACGTCATCAGGGGAGCAATTTTACGATGATTCATTTTGTTTTCCGCAATTTCTCCTTCAGTGGTAAGAAGACGACTACGCCACCCCGTAACGGCGACGGCACTACCCATAAAGAAAATCACAATACCCATAAAAAAGGGATGTCCCCAATGTACAACGATTTCGGGGGTATTGAAGCCAGAAAAGAGGTCTGCTGCAGGTTGTAAGATTTCTCTAATTGTTTCCTTCATATTTTTTAGTAGTTCTTTATAGTTCTTAACTTATTTGAAGTATAACCGTAAATAATTGATAATTGATAATGGAAAGTTAATAATTATGACCTATTTCCACTATTCAGCTCCCACTTTCCACCATTCAAGGATGACTTATCATAGGAGTTTTGTTATAATTGTTATCGGTAAATTTGTGTGCTACCTTGGCTCAATTGGTAGAGCGAATCATTCGTAATGATTAGGTTGTGGGTTCGAGTCCCATAGGTAGCTTGGAATAGTTGACAATGGACAATGTACAATGGACAATTAACCTTCTTGAGTAATTAGGTGGTAATTTTGATTATTAGCAACATTCAATTATCCATTATCAATTCTTAATTATCCATTATTAACACCTATGTTTAAATCTTTTCAGTTGTCAGGAGTCGGGCTTCATTCAGGTAAAGTTAGTACGGTAAAGTTGTTTCCCGAGGAGAAGGGAAAGGGAAGATATTTTGTGCGGGTGGATTTACCTAATAGCCCTTCTATTCCTGCAACCATTGATTCTTTAGACACTACTTTATTATCTACGGAGTTGGCACAAGGAGAGGCGAAGGTACGCACGGTGGAGCATTTGTTGTCTAGTTTGTGTGCTTGTGGTATTGATGATGTAAGGATGGAAATTGATGGGGCTGAAGTACCTTTATTAGATGGCTCTGGACAATTATGGTGCGATCGCCTTTCCCAACCTGACTATACTTTTAGTGAGAGTAAATATAGTATTAATGAACCAATTTGGATACGCCATAAAGATGCTTTTGTGGCTGCCCTACCTTCCGATAAAATGGTATTTACCTATGGTATTGATTTTCCCTACAAAGCTATTCAGAATCAGTGGTTTACATGGTATCCTGAACGGGAAACCTTTCAAAGTGCGATCGCCCCTGCCCGTACCTTTGGATTTGCCGAACAAATTGAACACTTACAAAGTCAAGGGTTAATCCTTGGGGGCAACCTCAGCAATGCCCTAGTATGTAGCCATGACGGTTGGGTAAATCCTCCCCTACGGTTTGAAAACGAGCCAGTGCGCCATAAAATCCTTGATTTAATCGGTGATTTAAGCCTTCTTGGCACTATTCCCACCGCCCATTACCTCGCCTACAAAGCCAGTCATCAACTCCATACCCAGTTAGCTAAACAAATAGAAATCAAACATTACTGAATTTAAATATGATTTTTGGTTGAGTTAGGGAATAGGGAATGGGCAATGGTGACAATAACCTTTAATTCAGATTTATAGTCATTTGACAACTCCTCTGCCTAAAGACGAGAGGATTCTTCCTTCACTAAGTGATGCCTTTCAAAAGTAAACTTTTTACTTGGTCTTACTCTCTCTCGGTGAAGCTGTAGCGATATGCCCTACCGCCAAAAATACCACAGACGTTATACTTGAAATTGGCTTGGTTTTTGCCTATTTACTGTCCGTAGCTACATCGGTTAAAAACCTTGCTAACACTTTAACATAAAGCCGTCATGAATGACGGGGTTTTATACCCAAAATTCTTGATAAAAGAATTATCCATTATCCATTGTCAATTATCCATTATTTATTCCTACGCCCAACCGTGCGCCCTTTCCACCGCATCAGCCCAACGACTGGTTAAAGCATCCCTTTCTGAATCAGATATTTTAGGCTTAAAAGTAGTAGTGGTAGTTTCTAACTGTTGAATTTCTTGTAAATTTTTCCAGTAACCCGTTGCTAACCCAGCAAAATAAGCTACCCCCCTTGCCGTCAACTCAACCCCTGCGGGGCGCTCTACGGGTACACCCAGTAAATCGGCTTGAAATTGCAATAAAAAGTCACTACGGGCAGCACCGCCATCCACCTTGAGCAATTCGAGGGGAATATTAGACTCTTTTTCTAAACTACGCACCACATCATATACTTGGAAAGCAATTCCCTCCAAAGTCGCCCTCGCAATGTGAGCTTTCGTAGTAGCACGGCTAATACCTACTATAGTACCCCTTGCATATTGATCCCAATAGGGAGAACCTAACCCAGCCAAAGCAGGAACAAAAAATACATCCCCCGTATCGGGTACAGATTCTGCTAACTCCGTTACTTCAGAAGCAGATTTAATTAACCCTAAGCCATCCCTGAGCCATGTAATAGCCGACCCTGCCGCCAAGATACTCCCCTCCAAGCCGTAGGTAATCTCGCCATTGAGACCCCAGCAAATGGTGGATAAAAGACTTTTTTCCGAGGGTACTAGCTCTTTTCCCGTGGGGGAAATTAAAAAGCATCCCGTGCCGTAGGTATTTTTAGCAATACCCGGATGGAAGCCCGTATGTCCGAAGGTGGCTGCCTGTTGATCTCCTGCAATACCTGCGATCGCAATTTCTTCCCCAAAGATGCTAGGATCAGTATAAGCCACAACACCGCTAGAGTCGCATAATTTAGGAAGCATATTCATCGGTACATCGAACAATTCACAAAGAAGTACATCCCACTGTACCTTGTTAACATTGAGTAAAAGAGTGCGAGAAGCATTACCCACATCCGTAATATGGGTTTTTCCCCCAGTCAAATTCCAAATTAACCAACTGTCGATAGTACCAAAAGCAAGTTTTCCCGCCTTAGCCAGTTTCCTCGCCCCCTGCACATTATCCAAAATCCACTCTATTTTACTACCAGAAAAGTAAGCATCTAGTAAAAGTCCAGATCTACTTTTGACCTCTTTTTGTAGTTCCCTAGCTTTCAAATTATCGATGGTGCCAGAAGTGCGTCTATCTTGCCAGACAATGGCATTGTAAATGGGTTTACCAGTTTCTTTATTCCAAACTACGGTGGTTTCCCGCTGATTGGTAACACCAATAGCCTCTATTTGCTTTTTCTCAATATTAGCTTTATCACATACCCCCTCAACCACCGATAATACCGATTGCCAAATTTCTTGAGGATCATGTTCTACTTCCCCCGGGTTAGGATAATATTGGGTAAATTCTTCTTGGGCAGTAGCCACTACATGACCATTTTTTTGAAAAAGAATCGCCCGAGTGCTAGTGGTTCCTTGATCTATGGCTAAAATATATTTATTCATAATTGTGTCTATAATTTGTTAACATTTGTTCGCAACCTTGACGTTAAAATCTTCTTTGATACCGTACCCTAAATTCGTTAAAGATATAATCATAGGATACAGAAATGTTAGAACGATTTTCGAGGGGATAAACCCCTTCAACGAGAGGAAATACCCTTAAATCGCCCATTCCTAAAGGACTTCCCCAGGTACTAACCCTTTCATTGATACCAAAAGTAAGATCTCCGAGCAAGGGTACAACAATAAATTGTAATAGTCCAGTTTCTATTAAATCAATATTACCAGCCCCTTCTAGTTGATCGAGTAAACCAAAAAATTGTCCCCCCACAATCAGGTTAACTAATTCCCCCTGACTACGCCCCGGGATACTGTTAAGTCTGACGAGGGGAGAGTTAAGAATTTCGAGGTTAGAGTTTTCGGGGTTAAAACTTCCTGCAGTATTAGTACATTGGGCAACAGCTTCTAGGGTTTCTGGCGCCCAACCTTCTGTTTTGCTAAAGGTTTGGGAGGGAGGAATATTACAAGGGTTATTTTCTGCGGTACCTGCAATTAAGGGGGTGAGGGATTCTAAGTTACCTGTAATGGCTAATTCTACCCTGATGGTTTCTCCTCTACCTCCCCTGACGATGGGATCTGAAATTTCGCTGCTTCTGGTAGTATTGAGTTGTCGGGAGTAATCTACTACATCTCCTTCTACTAATATATCTACTTCTGGATTGAATAAACTTTGATCTGGTCTAAAGATAATTCTATTTTGATTGGTGCGAGAGAGGAAAAATGTAGTTTGTTCTGTAATGGCACTACCTACAAAGCCAAAGGGAGATGATGTACCCAAGGTAATTCTTCCTCTACGGAGGTTTAATTCGCCGTCAGCGGTTATGTTTTCAGGATTTAGTCCCGTACCGTTTACCATTAAATCACCGTCAAATAGGAAGCGATAAACCCCAAATTGCGAAATATCAAGATCCCTTAAGCTAACTTCTAGGTTGTTGATTTGTGGTTGAAAAATACTTTCTTCTGTAAAGCCGTTTTCCCCCAACCATTGACTGGCGATGTTGATTTCTTCTGGGCTAAGGTTTTGTCCATTATTGTTAAGGTTAGGGATGCTTACTCTACCCCTTGCTAGTTGGAAAAAGCCTCCGATAACGGGGTTTAACACGGTGCCATCGATGCGGATTTCGGCGTTGACTCCCCCTCGATAGAGGTTGGTTAAGTCAAGGGTTTGGTTAGGGATGGAAATGGTGAGGGGATTTTCGTTGTCAGGTTGGGCATTGGTTAAAGGTAAACTACCCCCCAGATTAACCTCAGTATCCTTTATTTTAGCTTGTACTTGGTTAAGGGCGATCGCACCGCCATCAATATCAACCTCCCCAGACACAATTACAGAATCCTCAATACTAGAAGACTCCAACTGCGCATTATCCAAATTTACCCTTCCCTTAAGTTGCACCTGATTCAAATCGGGATTAGCAATAAAACGATTAAGAGAAGCAATTTCCACCTCAAACTGCGCATTAGCATCTCCCCCCGTCAACGCCAACTGCCCCTTCGTTAAAATTCCCAACACCTCCAAAGCCTCCTTCGCAAGAGACACATTTAAAGTAGCCGGAAAAGGAGCAGCAAACAAAGGATGATAAGGTATGGTAGAAGTTATCTGAATTTCCTCGGGTGCCGTAGAAGCAAAACTAAACAAATAATCCCTGTAAACAAAATCCCCCTTCACTTCCTGTGCCAAAATTGCCCCATCAAAACTACTATCCCTCACCACCACATTTCCCTCAATCACAGGATTTAATAAATTACCAGCCAATCTTCCCTCCATATCCAAAATTCCCCCAAAATCAGAGTCAGGAATAAGGGCGCTGAAAGTGTCTAAAGATAAATTAGCAACCCTAAACTCTCCCTCCTGCCGATTCAAAGACAAATTACCAGCAAAAGTCACCTCACTATCATTTACCGCTAAAACAAAAGGTTGAACTTCTAAATTATTATCCCTAAACTGCGCCCGTAAAGAAACTTGAGGAATAATCACAGGTTGACTCTGTTGGATAACCAACCCCAAACCATCCACAATATCAGGATAAGCAGGTTGAGGTAACCATTGCCAATTACGCCCCTCAAAATCCACATCCACCACAGGATTACTCAAATTACCACCGATGATAATTTCTCCCTGATAACCCCCCATCACATCCAAATTAGTAGGAATTCCCCCCTCCTGAATTTGCCTAGCAACCTCCTTAATTTGCCTATCAACACTCGCCAATAAATTAACCTGATTACCGATGGTATCATCCCCATCACCCAAAGATTGAGGAGGAATACTATCCGCCGACGCAAAAACATCTTGGGTTTGAATTTGTTGCACAATGGAAGCCAAAGTTTCCACATCACTAATTTGTAAAGTCGTAAAAATATCCCTCACATCCCCATCCACATTTACCCTACCCTCAATATCCTGAGTGGCAAGATTAAAACTACCCTGCAAAGCATAAACACTATCCCCAAAACGCAAAGAAGCCTCCCGCAACTGCGCCACATCATCCCTAAACACAAAATCTGCATTAATTTCATTGGCGATGATATTACCGATACCAATTTCCCTTAAACGAATATTTCCCCGACTACTAAAATCCCTTAAATTAACCGTTGTCTGTTGTTCTACCCTACCCTGTAAATTACCCACAATACCAAAATTTACCACAGGGCTAATCCTTAAACTAGCCAAATTGAAATTATTAACCGTAGCCGTAAACTCCTCCCCTTGTCTTTCCCCTTGCACCAAAAAACCATCCTCTCCCCCCTGAGAAATCAGCACTTGGTCAGGAATAAAAGCAATATAATTATCAGAAGTAACAGGGGTAATATTATTAGGTATCAACCTTGCATAGATAACATCCTCCTCACCCCGTAAATCAAGAATAATTCCCTGACTACCATTAACATTCAAACTACCAGCCAACAAAGGTTCAAATTGAATATCATTGAATATCAAATTAGCTAACTTCACATCCCCCACCAAACGCAGATTATTTTCTCCGAGGGGATTTGTCAAAAGATTGTTACCCGTTAATCTACCCACAAAATCACCTATCCCTGATAAATTTGCCTCATCAGGTAATAACCGAATACCCTCCTCTTGGGGAAATTGTGCCAAAATCGCATTAGCAGGAATCGTCTCCAAATCTGCTTGGGTTTCTATATCCAAAGCCAGATTATTTATATCAATATTCGAAAATAAATTAACCACATCAAACCTTCCCCTCGCACTAAGGTTATTCTCACCCAAATTAACCAAGGCTTGGGTAACTTCCACCCCTGCTGAGGGATTGTTACTAAAAATAGGGGCAAGACTTCCCCGCAAATTTACCTGACTATTTAGGGGAGAAGTAGCCAGTAATTGATTATCTAAATTTAAGTCTAATTGTTGGGCAAAGTTATCAACATTTATATTTTCAGTATTTAAATTAATACCCCATTGATTGTTACTAATATTAGTCACCGCAACCCCTTCCCCTTGGGCAACATTAAAGTTACTATTAGCATTTACTACCAGACTATTGAGGGAAGATAAAGTTTGAGTATCGAGATAATTGATAGCCGTGGCAACAACCTCTTGGAGAGAGACATTAAGATTAATCCGACTATTAACTTGATTGACATCGAGGGGAAAATTAGCAATCAATTGTTGGGCATTAATATTTTGGGCATTGGCATTTACCCTAACTAATCCGTTACGAATATTCGTCTGACTGGTGACAATTCCTCCTCCTCCCCGAAGACGATTATCTGCATTTACTACCAAACTGGGTAAAGAAGCAATGATACTATCAAGGGATGTAAAGTTAGTTTGATTATTAATCAATTCAGAAGTCACTAAGGATAAATTAACCCTACTGGTTTCGATGGTAATGGGAGAGGGGGCATTAAGATTATTGAAGTTAATTTCTGAGGCGGTGGCAAGAAAAGCGGTATTTTGAGGATTAACCTCCCCTGAAAGATTTACTAATCCTCCGTTTACTAATACCTCACTGGTAAGATTGAGGTTAAGGGTGGTAAGGTTTTGTTGCCCAAGGGTAATTAATTCTTGGATACTACTTTCTAACTGTAGGTTACTGCTAATGATGTTAGTATCTACGGCAAAATCTGGTATGAGATTATTAAGATTAATATTTCGTGCATCGGCATTGGCAAGGATAACACCGTTTTCTAAACGGCTATCCAATACTACATTTCCCCCATCTATCGTTAATTGTAGATTGGTAATGGCATCAATGTTATCTAAATCGAGATTATTAAAATTACCCCTTGCTTGAATATTACCCTGATTGGCACTTATTAGGGTGGCGGTGTTAATATTTTCTGGGCAATTACCCATGGTTAAGCAGTATTGACGCACAAAGGGAGTTAGGGTAATGGAATTGATAGCTAAGTCGGCATTCCAGCTATTGGTTTCTAAGTTTGTTAAGGCATCAATATCTATAGTGCCATCGTTAACTATTAACTGAGTATTATTAACCCTGAGTTGATTGTTGTCGTAGGCTAACTCTCCCCTACCCGCAATATTACCTAATGCTTGGCTACCATCATCGGGCAGGTTAAAGGTAATTAAAGCGGAGGGGTTGCCAATCTTTCCTGTAATGTTTCCCGTGGCTTGTAGTCGATTAACTCTTATATCGGGGGGTAAAAGATTATAAACGTTAATTAATTCTTGGGTAGGTAAGTCGGCATCGAGATTTATTTGTAGGGGTAAATCATTAATATTTATTTCTTCTTGATTAGCTATTTTTTCCCTAAGATTAGTATTTATTAAACCCGATATTAAAACTTCTCCCCCTGCCATGGGATTAATTTGTAATCTATTTAAACGAATTTCGTCTAAGTTACCATCTAAGGAAAAAAGGGTTTGACCTAGTTCAACTTGATCAACTATGGTATTTTCAATATCGATATTAGTGTTAATTTGTGGGTTGTCAATTTCCCCTGTGATAGTTAAATCCCCTTGAAGAATGCCGTTAATATTGATAGGAGAAATAAGGGCAACAGAAGCAAGGGCATCGTTAACATTAATGGGATTAAGATTTCCTTGAATGTCGTAACCTTGATTTAAGTCAATGTTTCCCGTTAGATTTCCTGCTAGGTTACCAAAACTAGCGTTAATTTCTTGAAGGTTGATGATTTGCCCGTTAATGGTAATGTAGGCTTCACTGCGAAGGGGTTGGATGATGGCTTGAGTATCATTTTCGCCTAAAAAGATATAATCTCCTTCTACTTCGGTAATGGCAATGCTTCCTCTACCTTGAGTTTCTACAAGGTTATCAAAGGAGGGGATATTTATTTCTAGGTTGGTATTTATTAATCCTTGGGTGAGGTTGAGGGGAAGGGTGGAAAGAATAGGATTAATTTGCGTTAAATCGAAGTTGGTTATCTGAATTTGATTGTTACTTTGGGTGGTGGAGAGGATGGTTTCCCCTGTGAGGTTGATATTACTATTTTCTATCTGGGATTGAATGTCATAACTGAGGGGGTTGGTGTCGTTGTTGTAGAGAAGGTTAAGGTTGATTTTATTTTCTATGTCAACGGCTTGGGTTGTGGCGTTGGGGGTGATAGCGAGGGTGGCTTTTTCTACGGTAAGATTAATGTCGGCGGTAATGGGTAATTCTGGTAAGTCAATGGTTTCGGGGATTTCTGCTATTTCTTCTTCGTCAACGGTGATGAGGGTGTCTAGTTGCCCAAGGGCGGTAATTTCTTCGATGGTAATATGGAGGGGGAGATGGTTTTGAAAAAGGATATTAAGAGGGTTAAATCGGGCGTTGATATTTTGTATTTCGACGAAACTGTTATCTTCGCTGGTGGGGGGGAGGGTAACATCATCGATGGTGATGTGAGTGAAACCAAAACTACTTATTTCCCCGATGTTTACTTCTCTATCAAGGGCTTTTTTTAATTCTTCTTCAATGGTATCTGGTATGACTTCGGTGATAACATATTTTGCCCCTAAATATGCCCCCGAGGCGATCGCACCTGCACCTACTACTACAATAATAATAGTTTGGGGAGAAGTAACTACTCGTTTAACCTTACCAAAAATGGTATTAGAATTTTCCTCTGGTTGAGGAGATTGTGGATTTGTCATGGGCTTCACTCACACCGTTAGGGTTGCTAATCATAACTTACCTCAACTTCACACTTTTTTCATTCTTATTTTAAAACTTAGACATTGTCATCATCAATTCAGATTGTACATTGAATTTATTTACATCAAATTAGTATATTTTTTTCTCTGTAATCGATAATATTGAGTTTTTCGTATAATTAATTTATTATATTTATTATTTTCTAAATATATTATGTTAGAGTCTTACATTCCTCGGATTACTATTACCGACATTAATCAAAAAATAAAAACTAATCTCCATAACCAATCTTATTCTTCTACGACTCCTACCTCTGTAAATACTCAACTAGATAATACCCCCATCAAAAATATAGATGACCAAGAATTCAAGCATTTTATCAATCTTGCTACAGAAAGAAGCAAAGTAAGATCTACTCTTCCTAAATCTTTTAATAATTCCTATCTTTCACTATTTAATAGCTTTATAGGCAAATTTTTACTAAAAATTTTAGCTTATATTTTGAAAGATCAAAGAGAAGTAAATTTCAATATAATTAATGCTCTAAAAGTTCTAGAAAAAACAGATAAACAACTGCTTACTAATATCAAAAATGTTAATAAATACAGAGAAAATGTCAAGCAAGTAGAAGAAACACTAACCAAAACAAAAAAAGAAATAAAGCATGAACAAGATAATTTTAGAAAAGATATAGAAAAGAATAGTCGAATCTTACAAAAAGAAATAAATAATAACTTTGCCAAATATCAGTGGGAAATTGAACAACTTAAATTATCTTTCAAGCAATTAAGTATAACAAATGATAATTTAATTCAAAAAAATATTTACTTACATAAAACATTATATCAGCAAGAAGAATTAATTCAATCTTTAACTAAAAAAATTAATAGTAAAGATATTAAAGAACATATTTCTGTAAAAAAAGAGATTAATAATCGTCTAGCTGATAATAGCTTAGATAGCTTTTATTTAGCCTTTGAAGATAAATTTAGAGGAGATAAAGAAGATATTAAAAATGTTCTCAAAAAAGACTATGGTTATCTTATTGAAAGTTTAAATATTGACAAAACAAACTCTCTTTTCGTCGATGTGGGTTGTGGTAGAGGAGAATGGTTGCAAATTGTTCAAGAATTGGGATATCAAGGTATTGGGGTTGATCTTAATCGGGTAATGGGTCAAGATTGTAATGACCGTGGTTTAAACGTGATTATTTGTGATGGTGTCGAGTATTTAAAATCTCTCGAAGATAACTCCGTTGATGCAGTAACAGGATTCCATATTGTCGAACATTTACCCCTTGAAGTAGTTTTAAACCTATTTCACCAATGTTTACGAGTGTTAAAACCCCATGGCATGGTAATATTTGAAACACCTAATCCTGAAAATACCTTGGTAGGTAGTTGCAATTTTTATAACGATCCTACTCACCGTAATCCCATTCCTAGTGCTACCCTAACATTTATGTTGGAATCAGTAGGTTTTCCTCGGGTGGAAGTCTTGAAACTACATCCTATCCCCAATCAAAGCCTAATAGGGGATGAATTAGCCTTGAGGTTTAGTAAATACTTTTATGGCTGTCAAGATTATGCTGTCATCGGATATTTAAAATAGATACAGTGGTGGGCAATGCCCACCCTACTATAATTTAATCAATTAAAGCGTTTAACAGTACCTGAGAAAGGGGCATTTGTTGCATATCTTCAAGGGTGATAGTATCGACAATATCAAATTTTGCTCCCGCTTCCTCTAATAAATCATCCAAGGCTTTAAAGTATTCCGTGGCTTTTCTATCTTTACCGATTTGGATAAAGGAAATTCCCAATTCCTCATCCTTGTCTATTTTATGACTAGCATCAATGATTAATTTTATAATCTCTTTTGGCTCATCAGGGATACCATCAGTAATAACTAACATAGTTTCACCGTTGGCTTTGGCTTTTCCTTCTGCTTTTCTTTGAAAGTAGTTATCAAGGGCATCTTGAAGTACACTTTTTAAGTCAGATTTGCCCATCGGCTCATTTACAGCATAAATTTCTTTGATTTTATCAGCGGTGACATTATCGTAGCGACGAAAACGCCCTGAATAGAGATAGATAGTGATGCCATCATAATCTAATTCATCACATTTCTGGGCAAGGGCAAAGGTTGATTCTTGGGCAATTTCCCAGCGAGTTTTACCGATGCCGTCGTCGGTATTTAGACTACTACTTTTATCAATAATTAAGGTATAGTCCCTATTATTAACGAGTTCATTTATATCCATAATATAATTCCTTAAAATCTTTTCTATAAAGAATCATAGCTAAAAATTTAAACTCGATTATGAAAAAAATATCTTAATATTGATAGTTATTCAAATTTTGAGGAAATCTTAATTTTTTCTAAAGAAAAAACAATGTAAATTGTTATTGCAAATCTGGTAAAAATCTTAAAATATGAGCTAAAACGGACTTACAGCTTTAGGTTAAAGATAGTAATTTTTTATTAGGACTATGAATAACGAAAATAAGTATCGTATGATTTGCACTTTATCCTTTGGGGATATTTACGCTCAAATTATTATTTGGTTAATTGTAATTTTTATTAGTTTAGCAAGTACCCTTGCTCTTTGGAGTAGCACCAGACAAATTTATGCCTTTGCTACGGTGGGTATTGTTTTGGTTTTATCTTTACCTTTCCTACTATTTGCCTTTGTAACTACTTTATTTAATCATATTGAATTTGTGGCTGTAGATAAGGAAGAGGAAAAAAAATCAAGGGCTAAGGCGAGATTTCAGGGAAATAAACCAGCAGAGGCTGTTTAAGACAAAAATTAAGAAAGAAGTTTACTTTTGAAAGGCATCACTCTATGAAGCAAAAATCTACTCACTTTAGGGAGCGGAGTTATTGGTAGTAATCTAATAAGCTTTGACGGGGATTAAAAGTTTCTATTTCCCGAATTTGTTTATATAGTTCTTTTTCTTGTTCAGAAACCTGATTAGGGGGTACAATGCGTAAAATAACCATTTGGTCGCCTCTTTCCCCTCTAATGTTGGGATAACCTTTATCTGCTAGTTTTAACCTTTGTCCAGATTTAACTCCGGGAGGTACATTCATTTTTACCAAACCATCAATGGTGGGAATTTCAATGGCCCCTCCGACGATGGCTTCTGCGGGGGTGACGGGAATTTCACAGGAAATATCCGTTTTTTGTAATTTAAAGAAGGGATGCTCTTCAATTAAGATTTTGAGGTATAAATCACCCCCCCTAATTCCTTGTCCTTTTAGTCTTATTTTTTGTCCATGGTACATGGCCGCTGGCATATCAATTTCGAGGGAGCGTCCATCTTCTAGGCGAATGCGCTCTCTACCCCCTAAATAAGCCTTTTCTAGGGGGAGGGATAATTTTGCTTCTATATCCTTGGATTTGGGGCGAGGGGGGACGGATTTGATGCGTTTAGCGGTGCTAGATTGATAATCCTCTGTACGGGTGGGGCGGGTGCGATTTACTCCAGCGTTATTACCCCCAGAAACATTATTTCTCGGAATATTATTTTTAGAATTGTTGCGCAAGTCATCCCAAACGTTATTAATATTAGTAAAGGGAAAACCAGAACCATTGTTACCTTTTGGACGAACTACACGACGGCGGGAAGTACCAATTAAGAGGTCATATTGGGAGCGTTTACTGTCATCTGAAAGGGTGTCATAGGCTTCATTTATCTTTTTAAACATTTCTTCGGCACTTTTATCCCCCGGATTTAAGTCTGGATGGTAACGCCTTGCCAGAGTACGAAACTCTTTTTTTATATCTGTCAGTGTTGCTGAGGGTTCAACCCCTAAAATTTGATAATAATTATTCACAGTAGTGCGCAAATTTCCCGTGTCAAAACTCATAACAATATTGACATCTTCCCATGAGTAAATCAAATTTAGAGATTTGTGGGGAAGAATTTACTTAAACAGTATAACATTTAGCTTTGTTTGATGAATATATTATTGATTGCTTTGGGGTATTGAGGGAGATGCTGTGGATAAATTGGTGGGGGGTAAATGTGGGCTTGACAAACTCCCCACTCTATTGGTTATAATATATTTTGCAAATAAAAAAGTAGTTTTTGTATCTACTAAACAGTATTTTAGAATACTAAACTTGCCATCTTAGCTCAATTGGTAGAGCACATCACTTGTAATGATAAGGTTGTCGGTTCAAGTCCGATAGATGGCTTTTTATAATTACCTGATATGGTGGATTACTCGATGTTTTCTCCGCCGATAACTACTTCTTCGATGCGTAAACTAGGGCCGGCGCATCCTACGGCTAAACCTGATTGCCCTCCTTTACCACAGCCTCCCGATTCATCCCAATAAAAGTCATCACCGATCGCACTTATTTGTGCTAAGGTTTTAAAGACATTACCTGAGAGGGTGACATTTTTAATAGGTTCAGCAACGTGTCCATCCCGAATCATCCAAGCCTCCCCTGCGGTGAAGGTAAACATCTCTCCATTGGTCATACCTCCTAACCAGTTAGAAGCATATACCCCCTCAGAGATATTTTTAAATAAGTCCTTAACGGGAGTTTCTCCTCTGCCAATCCAAGTGTTTGTCATGCGGACGATGGGGGGATAATGGTAGTTTAGACAACGGGCATTTCCTGTGGGTTTTTCTCCCAATTTTCCAGCGGTTTCCCGTGAGTGTAGGCGCCCTACTAATATCCCGTCTTTAATTAATTGGGTGGTGGTAGCCTTAGTGCCTTCGTCATCATAATAATAACTACCTCGGTGTCCTTCGGGCATTGCTCCGTCAAAAATTTGTAAAAATTCTCCGCCAAATTTTCGCCCCATGGTCATTACTTCGAGTAAATCGGGGTTTTCATAGGCCATGTCGGCTTCGGAAAGATGCCCAAAAGCTTCATGGACAAATAATCCTGTGAGAATAGGGTCAATTACTACGGGATATTTACCCCCTTTGACGGAGGATAAACTGAGGGCATTTACGGCACGGGCAGAGGCGCTTTCTATTTGTTTATCTAGGTTGGTTAAGTCTTCATAACCCTTTCTTGTGCCTGTGGTTTCTCGCCCTGTTTCCCGTTGATTGGCTTTTTGGGCGATCGCACTAAAACGCATTTCACTATCTATCCAAGATTGTTTGATCATACTCCCTTCGGAGGTGGCGAGGATAATTTCTTGTTGGGAGTCGTAGTAGGTAACGGATGCAGAGTTGATGGCGGAATGATAATTTTTAAGAATATTATAGTAATGGTCGCACAGAGCTTTTTTATGGTCAAGGGGAATTAAACGGGGATTTGTACCCGTGAGGGGTAACTGACAACTAACTTCTACTTTTTCTACGGGGGCAAGGATAGTCTCATCATCTCCTATGATACGGGCAAAGGCGATCGCCTCTTCTACCCTTTCTTTTAGCTGTGATAAATCGTTAAAGGTAGCAAAACCCCAACCCCCCTTATAACAAGCCCTTACCTGTCCCCCTGTGGATATTCCCTCGCTCAGGGTTTCCACCGCCCCATTTCTCAGGGCTATATTAGTACCCTCAGAGTTTTCTAGGCGAATACTCAAAAAATCTACTCGCTTTTGATACTGGTGGATTAAATCTGATAATAGATTACGATAGTCTTTCATTTATGTAACGTTGGTGAATTGGCTATGATTTTTAGGTTAATTGGGCAATAGTGATAATATTTTAACGATCATTCATACTAATAATATTTCATATTATCTCCCCCACTCCTCATTACCCTTTCTTCTATCTTTCCAAATTCCTTTATCCATGATTCGGGCGTAGTTTTGGGCATTGATTAAAATATCGTCATATTTCCCATCCGTGTAGGTTAAATTGGCGATCGCACTTCCTTCCTCTATAATTTTTCGATTAATAAAATCAGAATTTAGCCATACATAGCCAGAAAGACGACCAAAGGAATCTTTTGAGGTTAAATCCGTTTCAAGGGTAACAGAAATAGAATTTATGGGATTTTGACCATTATTTGTAAGTAGATCCAATATTGTTTTTTCGGCTATTTTTCCTTGACTCTCAGGCACATCTAAACCGTTTAATCGTACTCGATAAATTTGATTATCAATAGCCACTTCTAGGGTTTGCCCACTAACTATGCGCACCAGTTGCCCAGAAACCAAGTTATCCGATGAAACATTTTGTCCCCAAGAAAACAATAGACAACAAAGAATAATAGGAAGCACAAACCCTTTTAACCTAGCCATTATAACCATCGAGCCAAAACTTAATCATCCTCAATGGGGAAACCAAAACGGACTTTTCCACGACCAAAATAACGTCCAAATTGTAACTCGTAAACCTCATCTTCGTCTTGGGTTTCTACCACTAAATCTGAGCGAGGATAACTTACACATAACAAAGCGTAACCCTCTTTTTGTAAATCAGGGGATAAGCCCATGGCTTCGGGTTGATACACCTCTCCTTCAATTACCCTCACCGCACAGGTAGTACAGGCGCCGTTGCGACAGGAAAAGGGGGCATCGGTATTTTGATGTTCGGCGGTTTTTAAAATATATTCATCTTCGGGTACTATGACTGTTTTTGTGGTGTTTTCTTGGCGGTTATGAATAGTTACCTTATAGTTTCGCATTGTAAATCGTATAATTAAATATATAGCTTTCCCACAATCATTATAACTAAACTGGTTCATAGACCATGGATAATTGACAATGGATAATTATGGCAAAAGACATCAGGAAAAAAGTTCGGGAAGTATTGATAATTACCCTTGTACTAAATATGACGGTGGTGGCTATTAAAGGGGTAATCGGAGTCGTAACAGGTTCTCTTAGTTTACAAGCGGATGCGCTCCATAGTGTCACCGATGGGGTAAATAATATTTTGGGTTTGGTGACAAATCAACTTTCTTCCCCTATTCCAGATCGAGATCATCCTTATGGACACCAGAAGTTTGAAGCCCTTGGGGCATTAGGGGTGGCGGTTTTTTTAGGTATTGCTTGTTTTGAAATCTTTAAAAGTGCGATCGCCCGTATCTTTACCCCTAGTGAAGCCATAACCATTAATAGTGCTGAATTGTGGCTATTATTTTTAGTATTGGGGATAAATATATTTGTCGCCTTGTATGAGCGTAGGGTGGGCAAAAAACTGGGTAGTCCAATTCTCATTGCCGATGCTAGTCATACCATGGGGGATGTATGGGTAACAATCACTGTTTTAGCGGGATTAATCGCCGTCTGGGCATCTAATCAAGGTTATATTTTCGCCCTACAAACCCTCGATGTTTGGTTAGCATTTCCCGTGGCTTTTTTGGTTTTTAAAAGTGGTTGGGATGTCTTACAAAATAATATACCATGGCTAGTGGATCAAATGGCGATCGCCCCTGAATCTATTTATGAAACAGTGATGGGGGTAGAAGGGGTAATAAATTGTCACGACATCGCCTCTCGGGGGTTACTAGGCAGACAAGTATTTATTGAAATGCACCTCATCGTCAAACCTCAAGATGTGGAAACAGCCCATGCCATTACCGAGAAAGTAGAAGCAAAATTACAAAAAAAATTCCATCCTGTACGTACTTTAATTCATATTGAGCCTTTCTCCTACGAATCAGATCATATTACTTTTGAAGAAAATGGGTGAATGGTATTATCTAATAATTGATAATCTTTGAGTATGCAGTCAAACCAGAATAATTCGACTATGATAGGGATAGGTAACAAAGCTCAACAGTTATGAATTATCCCACCGTAGAAAATGTCTCGATAGTTAATAATTGGGCAATCATTAATCATCAACCCATAACTGTTTCCCCAGAAGCTACTTTTTTGGATGTATTAAACAAGTTTAATCAAGGATGTGATTGTTTAATCGTCGTTGATAGCTATACTCCGGTAGGGGTTATTACTGTTCAGAAAGTAATTAAAATAATTGCCACCGGGGTTAACATTTATTCCCTACGGGCAAAGAATTTTTGTCAAGATTTTCCCATTAAAAAAGAAGCCGAATTACCTGATATTTTTACCATCGCCCAAGGGATTTTTCAAGGGCAGTACGATGTTTATGGTTGTTTAAATGAAAAAAATAATTTTAGTGGCATTATCAGTGCAAAAAGTTTAATTCGTTATCTAGTTACGGATTCTTTATATCAAAACATTTCCTTAGAAAGTGTTGTTAAACCGAATTTAGTTTTAGTTAACCAACAGAATAGTATTTTAGAAGTTACTGAAAAATATATTAGTACCTGTGGCACCTACGGACTTGTTATTCAGCATCATAACCAGCTAAAAATAATTTCTCCCCATGATATTATCCGAAGTTTCCTTGATACTAATTGGCGTAACTATGATCTTGAAAAGTTAAATTTGGAAAAAATTCCATCCTTTTATTTAAAGCAAAATATTCTTAATATTGTCAATGTTTTACAACATAAATGGGCTATTTTAGTTCACAGTAAAAATGTTAATCCTGAAAAGCAATTATCTAAATCTTTTTGTGATTTGGGAGTGAGTGGTATTTCCCCTGATTTAATTGAAAAGTTGAGTTTAATTACCCCCCATCATTTGATAGAGGTACTTAATCCTGTTTGGCAACAAAACTATTTACGACAACAACAGCAAGAATTAGATAGTCTTAAAACTGCTGTAAAGTTAGAACAAAAACAAGTAGAACAAGAAAAGTTATTATCTAGTCTTAGTTATCGTATTCGCAAATCTTTAAATCTGGATGAAATTTTAAGTAATACCGTTAATGAGGTTCGTTCTTTTTTAGAGTGCGATCGTGTGATAGTCTATCAACTATATCCTGACGGCGATGGGGTGATTATTGCTGAATCCGCTGGAAAGAATGTTATGTCTATTTTAGGGCGAGTAGTGCAGGATCATTGTTTTGCAAAGGATTTTGTTAAGCCTTATTTGAATGGTAGAATTCAGGCTACGGATAATGTTTTTACCGCTAATTTATCCCCCTGTCACCTCGATTTATTATTAGGGATTCAAGTACAAGCAAATTTAGTCGTACCCATTATATTCCATGACCATCTCTGGGGTTTGTTGGCTGCTCAAAATTCCTTCTCTCCTCGACACTGGGCAAAGGATGAATTAGATTTATTGCAAAAATTAGCGGCTCAAGTGGCGATCGCCATTCAACAATCAGAATCCGCCCAAAAAGCCATACAAGTAGCAGAATATCAAACAGCCATCGCTCGGTTAGGTAACACCGCCCTCACCACCAACAACTTAGAAATATTAGAAAGGAATACCGTCGAAATCATTGCTCAAACCCTCAACATTGCACACTGTAACTTTCTCGAATTACAAGCAAATCAAGCCTCCTTCGTTCTCAAAGCGGGGGTAGGATGGCAGGAAAAGTGGCTAGGAGTCGCTAGGGTAGGGGCTTCTCCCCGTTGGATGCCTGGGTACACCATGACCGTAAAAGAGCCTGTCATCACCGAAGACTTATTAATAGAAACAAGATTTAGCCCCCCTCCCTTTCTGCACAACATCAACACCGTCAGTGGTGCCATGGTAAATGTGGGTAGTGACGATAATTATTTTGGCATTCTCGGGGTATATAGCCAAAGTCAGCGCAAATTTAGCCCCGAAGAAATCAACTTTCTGCAAACCGTTGCCAACGTTTTAGCCACCGCCACCCTCCGCACCAAATCCCAAAGACAACTAGACTACTTTTTCAATTTATCCCTCGATATGTTTTGTATAGCAGGGGTTGATGGCTCATTTAAGCGGGTAAACTCTAGTTTTTCCACCACCCTTGGCTATGACGAGGAGGAAATGATCAATAAAAATATGCTTTCTTTTGTTCACCCTGATGACGTGGAAATCACCGCCGAAGAATTAGAAAGACTAAGCAGGGGTTTCCCCAGTCAAAACTTTGAGAATCGTTGGCGTACCAAGGAAGGGATGTATCGTTGGTTAGCATGGAAGAGTTTACCCTACGAGGAGGGAACTTTTTATGCTGTAGCACGGGATATTACTTTGGCAAAACAAGCTGAGGAACAATTACGCAGTCTCAATGAAGAGTTGGAAACGAGGGTAAAGGATCGTACGGAAGAGTTAGAACAAACTACCACCCAATTACGTACCTTTGTCCAAACCGCAGGGACAGTTTTAGTGGTGTTAAACCATGATTATCGTATCATGGAATGGAATGAGGAAGCGGAAAAAATATTTGGTTGGACGAGGGATTCTGTTTTAGGAGAGGATTACTTTTTACTGTTTGTTGCCCCCAGTGATAGGGATATTTTGAAGGAAAAACTCGACATTACTTTGGTAGAGGGTAAGGTACAAAGAAACCTAGAAAGTAAGGTAATGGTAGCTGACGGCACGGAAAGGACTTTGTTATGGAATGTTAACCGCTTTACCGATGGTAAGGGAGAGGGTATTGGTATTATTGCCTGTGGGCAGGATATTGAGGAGGTAAGACTGGCACAACTAAGGCTAAAGTTGAGTGAAGAAAGATTCCGCAGTATCTTTAACCAAGCGGCGGTGGGCATTGTGCAGGTAAGTCTTCCAGGAAAGTTGGTTTTGGTGAATGATAAGTTTACTCAGTTGGTGGGCTACAATCGCCATGAGTTGTCGGAGATGGATTTCCATGCTCTCATTCATCCTGATGATGTTTCTGATACCCTCACGGATTTGTCGGAGTTGTTGGCTAGTAATCGGGCTACCTTTGAGCGAGAAATTAGGATAAAACGCCCCCACGGGGATTATCTTTGGATATATCTTACTATGTCGGTGGTGTGGGTATCGGTAGAGCCATCTTACTTTATCGCTGTAATTAATGATATAAGCGATCGCAAACAGGCGGAGGAATCTTTACAAAAAAGTGAGTCTCGTTTGAATAGTGTTCTTAGTTCATTACAGGATGTAGTATGGTCAACGTCTTTGCCTGATATGAGTTTACGCTACATTAACCCTGCCTGTGAAATTTTATATGGACATTCCCCCGCTTCTATATTGGCAAATCGAGGGTTGTTATTGGAGATGGTGGCGCCAGAATATCGTCAAGATGTGGAAGATACATGGCAGGAAATTTTGGAGGGTTATAAACTCGGTATTTTACAAAATGAAATTCATAAAAGTTGGGAATTAGAATATAAAATTATTTTATCCACGGGTAAAGAAAGATGGATTAGGGAGCGATCGCACATAGTCTATGATAAATATGGTAGGGCGGTAAGTATTGACGGAATTTCCACCGATGTAACCCAACGTCACGAAGCCGAAGAAAAGCTATTTAAATCTTTGCAAGAAAAAGAAGTCTTACTCAAAGAAATCCATCATCGAGTCAAAAATAACCTGTACGTCATCTCAGGATTACTCAACCTGCAATCAAGTTATGTAGAAGATGAAAAAGTACGCAATCTTTTCCACGACAGCCAAAACCGTATCCAAACCATGGCAGTCATCCATGAACAACTATACCAGTCCGATGACCTTTCCGAAATAAACCTCGCTGACTACATCAACCGCCTAGTGTCCAATCTTTTCCTTTCCTACAACAACAGCCGAGAAGGCATTAAACCCGTCACCAACCTTGCCGAATGTTACCTCAACATCGAAACAGCTATTCCCGCCGGTTTACTCATCAACGAATTAGTTACCAACGCTTTTAAACACGCTTTTCCCCACGGTAAAGGAGAAGTTTCCATTAATTTATCCCTCAAGGATAACCAACATATTATGTTAGAAGTAAAAGACAATGGTAAAGGATTTCCTGATGACTTAAACTGGGAAGAAAGTCCATCTTTAGGTTTGAGATTAGTAAGGTTATTAACTCAACAATTAGACGCAGAAATTCAAGTTACTTCTTCTCCGAATAAAGGTACTTGTTTTTGTTTAGATTTTTCGTTACTTAACCAAGATTAGTTGTTAATAATAAACTTTAAGTTAATACTTTTACCAATTATCATTAATAAACCTAGGTAACTGTGACAAATTTTGAATAAATTCAGCAGTTAATTTTATTTGCTTAATAATATCAGTAATTAATGGTACAATGACCGAATTTCCAAATTGTTTATAAGCCTGATTATCAGATACTGGAATTATAAAATCATCAGGAAACCCTTGTAATTTTGCACACTCACGGGGGGTTAAACGTCGAGGATTTTGAGTAGCTTGTTTTATTAAAATTTCTGAACCATCCTTATAATATCTAGCACTTAGGGTTCTGGTATATTCTGATTGATCGTCGATGATTCCGTAGCCAAAACCATTTCCTTTCGCTTTACTATTCTTTTTATGTTGTTGTAAATAACTCCATAGTTTGTCAGATAAAGTATATTTACTATCTACATCTTTTTTGATAATATCTTGTAATTCATATAATCTTGTGGATGGAGGTGTAGGAAAAATAAAATCAATATCAGGAAAATAACTTTTATTAAAACAGACAATAAAAATTCTTTCTCGATGTTGAGGAAGATAATATTTACCGTCAATTATTTGTGAAAAAATATAGTAACCTCTTTCAGATAGTTTACTGTTAATAACTTTCCATGTATTTCCTTTATCGTGACTTTTTAGATTTTTTACATTTTCTAAAAAAATTACTTTTGGTTGATGATAGTCAATGATTCTTAAAATCTCAAAAAATAAATTACCTTGTTTTTCATCATCAAAACCATGCTTTCTGCCTAAAGATTGTTTTTTACTAACTCCTGCAATGGAAAAGGGTTGACAGGGAAAACCCCCGCAAAGTAGGTCAAAATTAGGTATTCTGTCTGCAGAAATGTCATTTAAGTCTGCACAATGGATGTCTCCAAAGTTTGCGGAATAAGTTTGACAACTATATTTGTTATGATCGTTAGAATAAATGCACTCTATCCCATTTTCTTCAAGGGCTAGTCTAAATCCCCCAATTCCTGCAAATAAGTCTATGGCAGTTTTTATTTTTTGCTTATCCAATTTTGTATTCCTAATATGAACTAACTGATATTTATAATAGTGTTATTTAGAAAATCATACAAAAGCTCAGGATAATAAAAAATACTTTTTTCCAGAGCGTTTTATATTTTTAGAAAGTTCTTGAACAGCTTCTAAATAACCAAGATTAAAAAATATTTTTTAGATGATTTTTTATAGTGAAAATATAATTTTCATACATAAGTTGGTTGCTATTTAAAACTTTTATGATACTGTGACTATAATTATTATTTCTAGTGATATAGGTTAATAAAATTAAATCAAAACGACAACTATAATTTTGCCATGGGGGATTTTTGGAGAGAAATATTTGGGCGGTGGTGTAAATTTTCTGTTGTTTATTTGAGTTTATTGCTTCTAGTCCATTTTGATCCCAATTTTGGGGTTTACGGGTTTTAACTTCAATAAAAACTAGCTCAGAGTTATGGTTATCTAGGGCAATCAAATCAATTTCGCCCCATCGGCAGTGCCATCGGTTATGTAAAACTTGATAGTTGTATTGTTCTAACCATTTACTGACTATGTTTTCTCCTAACTCTCCTATGGTGATCATGGTTGGCTAAATGACTGTTTTTGAGGGATGATAAATGATAAAATATAGTATGCTGTTTATTTAAAATAATCTTTAATATTTAGGAAATATGGATATTCTTACTTTAGGTTGGGTTGGTGTACTTTCTTTATTTACATGGTCTATTGCAATGGTAGTATGGGGGCGTAAAGGTTTTTAAGTTGTGGAATCAATTTCTATTCTCAATGTTTTATTTTTAGTGGCGATCGCCCTTTTAGTCCTTGTCAGTGGCGGTATCTTATATCTGACTACCTTGGAATGGCGTGATCGTCGTCGGCGTGATCGAGATCAAAAATCTTAAATTTGAACCTCCCCTGCCTGAAGGCGAGGGGATTCCCATATAGACTCTTATCTAGGCTTTCGCCCCTGACAGAACGCCATTACTGGGCTGTTTCATCACGATAGTTCCTACCGCAACATTTTGTAAACCTCTATTTTTGATT
>NZ_JBSZCP010000051.1:0-16520 GCF_054166785.1 Cyanobacterium sp. | reverse complement strand
TTGCTGAAGCACTCGAGGCATTTCGCACTGCTGTATCTTTTCGTTTTGTCCACTGGCTTACCCATAATACTGAGGTATTTTCTGCTTATAAAGCTAGTTTAGGCTTTGTTTGGGCTTGAGTTTTGTTTAAGTACCGTTAATGATACGGAGTTTTTTAACTTCTTTTTATTGATGTTATTTTAGCCAGAAAATACCCATATTTATACCACATCAGAAGAACTGTTATGGGACTTTACCCCACGATATTGAATATCTTTTTTAGAAATATTAAGAGCAATTTGATTAGGAGAACTATTATAATTAGAACCTCTGTATATCATACTTTTAAAAAGTCCATTACCCTCAGATTTTTCTAACTCCACCTTTTCTACCCTTTCTTTATCTTTTCCCTCCATAACATTCGCATCAGAAGTAGTTAATTTATCAATAGACTTTTGAGTAAACATCATCCCCACAATTAAAATTCCTAATAAAATAGGAGTCGGGGCAGACACCAAACCCACAATCAAAGCTATTACCAAGCTGAAAACAGACACAGCTAGTGCGAAACAAATAATTAATTCCATGATGTATATAATTGAAAATGTATAGTTAACATTAATGATATATATAACTATATTAAAACATAATCATAAAATAGAGCATAGGGAAATGGCAAAAGCAACTTGGAATGGGGCAATACTAGCCCAAAGCGAAAACTGTGAGATAGTTGAAGGTAATTATTATTTCCCCCCCCAGAGCATCAATAAAGAATATTTTAGACCTACCAATACCCATACTACTTGCGGTTGGAAAGGAGTAGCTAGTTACTATACCATAGCAGTAAATGGTGCCGAGAATAAAGATGCTGCTTGGTATTATCCTGAACCGAAAGAGAAAGCGGAAAACATCAAAAACTATGTGGCGTTTTGGAGAGGTGTAAAAGTTGAATCTTAGCCCGAATCATCAAACCAATAATGATAGAGGCATTTTTGCCAGTCTGGGTAACTGGTGGCATAATCACCTGCCAAGCCCCTCCTATGGCGGTTGGGTACTTTTGGGTATTGCCCTCAGTTTTTTTGGGGCGGCCACCAATACCATGGCGGGCTGGCTATATGTACTCAGTGGCACTTCTTTAGCTTTGGTGGGGCTAAATATATTTATTTCCTCTCAAACCGTTAAAAAGTTGAAAATAAAACGGCTTCCCATGGAGCCCATCAGTGCGGGAGACGAGTTATTAATTGAGTTGACGGTGACAAATCCCACTAAATCTGGTAAAAATTTTATTGAAATAGTCGATCACCTTCCATTAATGCTCTCTAAGCCCGTTCTTAGCTCCTTAGAAAGCCTTGCCCCCCAAGAAACGAAAAAAATAACCTACTACGCTCAGGCTTCTGTGAGGGGAATTTATCATTGGTATGGGTTGGATGTGAAAAGTGCTGCCCCCATCGGTTTATTTTATGCTCGCAAAAAGAGAAATATAGAAGCAAGGGCGATCGTTTATCCTCAAATTTTACCCCTAAAAAATTGTCCTCTCATTGATAATATTGGCAACGAGCAAACCCAACAACAGCAGAGTGAAAAACTATATCAAAATGCCACCGAAGGGGTTACCAAAGCTATTAGACAATATCGATATGGAGACCCCCAAAGGCTTATTCACTGGCGTAGTAGCGCCCGTTTTGGGGAATTACAAGTAAGGGAATTAGAAACCATCACAGGAGGACAAGAAGTTATTATCTGTCTTGATAACAGTCAACCATGGAATCAAGAGTTATTTGAAAAAGCAGTGATTGCCACGGCATCTTTATATTTTTATTGTAGCCGTCAGCAATTAGACGTTAAACTATGGACTCCCAAAACTAATACTATCAAAGGTAATCATGTGGTGCTAGAGGCGCTCGCCGCCATACAACCCATGGAAGCCCAAGGGAACATAGAAATATTATCCCAACCTTTAGTATGGTTATCCAACAACCCCCATAGTTTTTCCTCCTTGCCCCAAGGTAGTCGATGGATGTTTTTCCCAGAAAAAGATGATGACATTAACGGGGAACAAAATATTTCCACCTCTGGTCTTAGTTATCAGTCAAGTATTAGCCTAGAAAACCTGTTACAAAAAACACTAAAAATATAAAAAATATCCTTTTTCTATTATTTTTAAGAGAAAGTTAAGAAAATTTAACAAATAAGTCCGATTCCAGTAGAAAAAAAATATAATTAGTGTTAGTATGAGTTTCAGGATAAAAAATAAGTCCTATATAAAACGTGTGAGGAAAACAATGAACAAAATCTTTTGGAATTCTTTAAAAGTAACCCCAGCCCTTCTAGGTGCTAGTTTACTCGTAAACGCTCAAGCAAAAGCTAGCGAAGACTTTACCATCGCTCAGTCTTTTGATACCAACAGCGAAATCATTGACCAATTAGACAGATACAGCACCGAAGGAGTTTCTAACTCTCAAGGTCAAGTAACTTCCGTTAACCAACTCAGCGACGTTTCCCCTACAGACTGGGCCTATGAAGCACTACGTAGCCTAGTAGAACGTTATGGTTGTATCGTAGGTTACCCCGATCGCACCTTCCGTGGAAACCGTGCCTTAAGTCGTTTTGAGTTTGCCGCAGGTTTAAACTCTTGTATGCAATCCATCGAACGTTTAATCGGTACTGGTGGAGTAGGTGACGAAGACATCGCCGCCCTCAGAAGATTAATCGCAGAATTTGAAACTGAACTTGCAACCCTAGGAGCAAGAGTTGATAACTTAGAAGGAAGAGTTGCTTTCTTAGAAGATCATCAATTCTCCACCACCACTAAATTAAGCGGAGAAGTCATCATGGGCTTAACTGCTTCTGATGTACCCGGCTCTCGTCAATTCGTTTTTGGTAACAGTGTTACCTTAGACCTTGAAACCAGCTTCACTGGTAGAGATACCCTTTTGACTAGCTTAACCGCTGGTGGTAACTTGGGTGCTTTCGGTGGAACTACTGAACTAACCCAAACCTTTGATGGTGAACTAGGCGACAATAATGTTGTACTAGATGCTTTAACCTACACTACGCCTTTTGGCTTTGGTAACAGAGACATTAATTTTTACCTAGCGGCTACTGGTGCTCTTCACAGTGACTTTGCCCCTACCACCAATCCTTTCTTTGAAGACTTTGACGGTGGTAACGGTGCATTATCTACCTTTGCTTCTTCTAGTCCCATCTACAGAATTGGAACTGGTGGTGCTGGTATTGGTTTCTCCGTTCCTTTTGGAGAATACTCTAGCTTTAACATCGGCTACTTAGCAACCAATCCAGAAGATCCCTCCCGTGGTAATGGTATCTTCGATGGTGACTTTGCCGCCCTTGCACAGCTTAACTTTGGTTTTGGCGAAAACATTGACCTAGGTTTAACCTATGTTCGTGGTTTCCACACTGGTGCTAATGGCTTATTCAGCGATGAAACAGGAAGTTTCCTTGCTAATGATCCTTTTGGAGGAGATGCCTTTAACACTGATTCCTTTGGTGCTCAAGTAGCTTGGCGCCTCACCCCCAGAGTTAGTCTAAGTGGTTTCTTCAACTATACCGACGCTAATCGTGTAGGTGGTGGAAATGATGAAATCTTCAGCTACGGTGGTGGAGTTGCGTTCCTAGACTTAGCAAGAGAAGGTAGTGTATTAGGTCTCTTTGCTGGGGTTCAACCTTACAGTGGAAACATTCTAGGGGCTGGCGTTGGTGCTACAACTCCTCTTCATCTTGAAGCGTTCTACAAATATCCTCTCACCAACAGTATTTCCATCACCCCCGGAATTATCTATGTTGATGGTTTAAATCAAACAGATACCAGTGGCTTCGTTGGGACCCTAAGAACCACCTTCACTTTCTAAGATTAACTTAGCTAGTTGATTCTAATGACATAATATAAAGCCCCTTTCTTAAAGAGAGGGGTTTTTCATTTATTTACTATTCCTTGGCAATGGATTTAAGCCCATTGTTCGTCTAATTAATGTATTTTTCTAGGGATACGAGTCCAAGATTTTAGACTAATTTTCGCAGGTATATCGATTTAAAGGATATTTAATTAAACAAGCATTTGTTTCTGAAGTTGATAAATCCTGAATGTCAATATCTTTCCTCAAAATCATGCCGTTATGAGCCATCAATAAACGGGGTAACTGCTGATTATTGACTACTTTTAGGGTTCTCATATCATAGGTGGTATAACTTGTAAGGGTAGGGTCATCAAAGTTTATATCTATTACGGTTAAATTTTTCGTGGGTTGATCATTTCCTGCAATTAAACGACGGGCACCTCCCCCCAACACTCCAGCGTGTAACATTTGTAAATTTCCTTTGTGGCCGGGGTAATAGGCATGATGATGACCACTAATATAGGTATGAACATCATTTAATTCTAAAAAATTCTGTAAAAATTCCGCTTCGTCTAATACTTCTCCTTCCCTATCTCTACCCACTGCCACACCGTATAGGGGTAAATGCCCGATGGCAATGCGCATTTTAGCTTGTTTCGCCACAGGAGATTGCAGAGCTTTCCCAGCCCATGCCAGTTGTTGGGAGGAGATATGACGGGAGGAAGCATCCCACACTAAAAAGAAAATATCTTTTTCCATAAAAGTATAGTAAAAAGGAAAATGGGAACGATCAATAAAATTAACCTTGGGATTATGAATCGGATTTTGCCAATATTCCGTGGCTAAGTTGCGATCGCGCTGGTGAAAAAATCTGTTTTCCCTCGTACTAAAACTGCTTGAGCCATCATGGTTGCCCATGGTAAAGCCAAAGGGTATATTTAAATCTCTAATGGGTTTAGCTATCTGAGCATCAAAAGCATTCCACATTGCCCTCACTTGTCCATCGGTTAAGGAAAGTTTTTGCCCTGCAATCATATCTCCCCCAGACAAAATTATATCTGGATTCCAAAAGGGAATTAATCTTATGGCTTGATGTACTTCCTGTTCATATTCTGTGGAACCATAGGCACTGTTTAAGTCACTGATTACCATTAGCCTGACATCTCCCCTAGGGGGCTGATACATTGGTTGTTGGGCAATGATACCTTTGATGTCCATGGAACTATTTACAGCGTAGCTAGTTAATGAAAATAGACAAAAAGAGGCGATCGCAACGAGTATCAAAAATATTTTTTTCATCAATCTTAATTTGAGGTTTTACATCATAATAATGGAGTGAACGGTAGGATATTATTTTTCCTTAATATTCCTAGACCATAGAAGGGAAAAAAAGGATTCCGCCAAGGGAGAAAAAATAGCTGTTTTAGCAGAGCCGTAAAAAATTATCCATTGTTCATTGTTAACAGATCCATTACTATAGTCATAGGGTGAAATTAAATAAAGACCCTACCACTATATATTTATCTACTTATATTTAAACTAATTATCTAATTGTTATTAACTTACCAAAATGGGTCAACATCAGAGCATTGTCTCAGCAGAATGGCTCAAAGATAACCTTAACAATCCTGACATCAAAATTATTGACTGTCGCTTTCGTCTCCCAGACGCTAACTGGGGTTATCAACAATATAATCACAGCCATATAAAAAATGCCTATTACTTAGACTTAAATAAACATCTTTCTAATACAGTTAGCGACCATGGAGGTAGGCATCCCTTACCCGATAATCAATTAATAGCCACCAAATTCGAGCAAATTGGCATTATCAAGAATAAAACAACCATTGTTGTTTACGATGATTCTCGCTTTGCCTTCTGCGCCCGTTTATGGTGGTTATTGCGTTTTTTGGGACACCATCAGGTTTATATTCTCGATGGCGGTTGGCAAAATTGGCAAAAATTGAATTATCCCATAGATGCTATTACTCCCATGGATACCAAAGGTTCATTTATCCCTGAGCCAAACCCTGACTTAACTGTCGATATTGAACAGGTTAAACAAGCTCAAACCTCTCCCCATAGGGCAATTATTGATGCTCGTTCGGGCGATCGCCACTTAGGCAAAATAGAACCCATCGATCCCATCCCAGGAAGTATTCCCCATAGCCATAATATATTTTGGCAGGAAAATACCACCCCAGAAGGATTTTTAAAACCTAAATTACAGCTAGAAACTATCTGGCAACCTTACCTAAAATATCCTGAAATAATCGCCTATTGTGGTTCGGGAGTCACTGCCTGTGTCAATATCTTTGCCCTAGAAACCATTGGTTATCATCACTGCAAACTATATGCAGGAGGATGGAGCGATTGGTGTTCCTATCTTCAAAAACCAGAAAATCTCGTTCCTCACCATTGAGGTTGATTTTTGTCATTTAAAATCTGCTCAACTCTATGTTTATGGAGATAAATCAGTATTGTCATTTTTCTGACATTAAAACCTAAACCTTAATTTTAAAGAGATTTTAATCTTATTAAATATTACTAATCTAATTTTTATTTTTTTAGCAATATATATTAATTAATTATTTATCTTTATTTTTATCAAAAAACAGTAAATTAAAAAAGACAAACAAAGAATGTACTCAATAAACTTTTAAATATTAACAAATAACCATAGTAATAAAACAATTACTACACTGATACTCAACGGCAAATTTATTAACTTAAATCTGCCATAAAGCATGGTATATATAAGTTGTGCTAACCTATGGCATAAACGTTTAATCATACACAAAAAAAGAATATTATGTTAGTAATAGTAAAGTTTTATTCTCAAATATTTATTTTCTAATATCCTTATTCCCTATCTAAAAATATTAAAATAGACAAAATAAAACCATATTATCCCTTGGTTTTACCTTTTATTTATACAGATAAAAACTTAAAAATAAACAGAATAGAGCTTATTTATTAATCAGAAAATGCAAAATATTGTTCTTTTTCTTTAATAAAAAATGCACACCATAGCTAAAACCTATCCCTAGGGTAGTTAGTTACAAATTAATTAAAACCGTCCTAGACATTATGACTTTAACTTTTATAAGTTAATTAAATTATTTATTACAACTATTACTATGACTAATTTTAACTTTAATAATGGAAAGTATAGTATTAATGACTATACTAATTTAAATGGTACTAATCATAATAAAAACCCAGAAAAAGAATCCGAAAATGAACCAGATCTAAAATTAGAAACGAATGAAAATCCAATTCTTAATCCTCGTCCCCAGTTAATACCTCGTCCTGAATATAATCCTGAACCCCAAGTAAATTCAACAACTATAATTGCCCCTAATTCAGAAATAAATAATACTAATCATTACAATTACGTAAATAATATAAATAACCATCGTTTACGAGATAGAATTTCTATTTTTGTCGATGGAAATAATATGTTTTATGCACAACAAAAAAATGGTTGGTTTTTTGATCCTCGTAAAGTGATTGATTATTTTTCCGAAGAGTCAGGGTTTATGTTAATCAATGCTTTCTGGTACACGGGCTTAAAAGATTCCCAAGACCAACGGGGCTTCCGAGATGCTTTAATTAGTTTAGGTTATACCGTCAGAACCAAGATACTGAAGGAATATTATGATGATAGTTCTGGTCGATTTTCTCAAAAGGCGAACCTCGACATAGAAATTGTTGTGGATATGTTTAATACCGTTGACCAATATGATCGAGTAGTATTATTTAGCGGTGATGGCGACTTTGAAAGGGCGATCGAACTTTTACGGTCTAAAAACACCCATATCACGGTGGTTTCCACAGAAGGGATGATTGCCAGAGAATTGCGTAATGCTACGGATCGTTATTTAGATTTAAATGAAATTCGCCCTTGCATTGAAAAGCGAGAGTTTTAGTTATTCTACTTTTAGTTTATTTTTTTGTAGGGCGGACCATGATGGTACGACCCTATTTTTTATTTGGATACTGACATCAGCTTAAATCGTAAACTTTTGTTATGGAAACAAAAAGCCTCGTAATCTTTGCTGTATATAGTCTTTAGAAGATTTATATTGATTCATCCAAAAACACTTTATTAAGAAATGTAACAATATTACCGTCAAAATGGGATAACGCCTTGACAGTAAAAGAGAAAATAGTTAAAGTAATTTACATAGCACTTGGGCATATCAAATAAGCCAATATGCAAGAAAAGCAAAAAGTTACTCTCTATTTACCACCAAATCTACATCGACAGTTAAAAGTTAAAGCCGCTATCGACACTGACTCCATGTCAGCCCTTGTTGAAAAGGCCGTTAACTTTTATCTAAAACACCCTGAAACGGTGGAAGAAGTAGAGGCAGGTTATGGTAAGACTCACCAAATCCATGTATGTCCAGAATGTGACACTCCCATGTTGATGCGTGATGGTGAAATGGTCTCGTTGAAAAATCAGCCCACCGTTGTGGATGAGGAATTTCCCTTAATCGGCGATAGTGTGCAGTTAGAGGATTCATCGGACCAAGAAGAGGAGTTAATTCCCTGTTAGGAGATTTGAGTACACTGAGAAACCAATATCGAGGTTCGGCATTATGAAAGAAGAGTTAAATATTCTCATCAAAGCTCAATATCCTTTGATCTATTTAGTTACCTCCGAAGAGGAAAGGGCTGAAAGTGCGATCGCCCGTATCGCCAAAGATCAAGAAACCAAAGAGCAAAAAAGCCGAGTCTTTGTGTGGACAGTAACTCACGGCATTGTAGAATGCAATAGCCAGGGTCGTCAGGGAGTACAACACAATACAGTTTCACCAGAAGCGGCCATTGAATGGGTAGTAAGACAAAAGGACGATGGAGTTTACATATTCAAGGACTTACATCCTTACTTAGACTCTCCTCCCGTTACCCGATGGTTGAGAGATGCTATCTATAGCTTCAAAGGCACAAACAAAGTAATAATCTTAATGTCGCCCTATCACAAAATACCCATCGAACTTGAAAAAGACGTTGTGGTACTGGATTTTCCATTACCTCAGTCCTCCGAGTTGGAAGCCGTATTAGAAAAAGCATTACAGCAGTCTCGCCAAAAACAACTTCTACCCCAAGTCAAAGAAAAACTGCTCCGTGCAGCCCTTGGTTTAACCATCGATGAAGCCCAAAAAGTTTATCGAAAAGCTCAAGTCAAAGCTGGACAACTCACCGAAGACGAAGTAGAAATCGTCCTCTCCGAGAAAAAGCAACTAATCCGTCGCAACGGAATCCTAGACTACGTAGAAGAAGATAAAACCATTGAGGCAGTGGGAGGGCTAGAGGAACTAAAACACTGGTTAACCCAGCGTTCTGATGCCTTCAGTGAAAGAGCCAGAGAGTATGGACTTCCTCAACCCAAAGGAATGCTCATTTTAGGCGTACCTGGTTGTGGTAAATCGTTAATTGCCAAAACAACCTCCAGACTATGGGGCTTACCCCTTCTGAGGTTAGACATGGGTAGGGTTTATGACGGTTCAACCGTAGGCAAATCCGAAGCAAATCTTCGTAACGCCCTCAAAACCGCCGAATCCATTTCCCCTGCAATCCTCTTTATCGATGAACTAGACAAAGCCTTTGCGGGTAGTGGTGGCTCCGCCGATTCCGATGGTGGCACATCCAGCCGTATCTTTGGTTCATTTTTAACTTGGATGCAAGAAAAAACATCCCCCGTATTTGTGATGGCAACCGCTAACCGTATCGAAAGATTACCCAGCGAGTTTTTACGCAAAGGTAGATTTGACGAAATCTTTTTTGTTGACTTACCCAACGCCCAAGAACGACAGGCTATATTTAAGATACATTTAACAAACCGTAGAAACGACATCGAAAGGTTTGACCTAGATCAACTAGCAAATGTATCGGAAGGTTTTTCTGGAGCCGAGATAGAACAGGCGATAATCGCTGCGATGTATGAGGCTTTCGCCCAAGGGCGAGAGTTTACCCAACTAGACATCATTGCATCGGTGAAATCTACCCTGCCTCTATCACGCACCATGACTGAACAGGTAACAGCACTACGAGACTGGGCTAGAAAAAGAGCCAGACCTGCTTCAGCTTCCGTCGCGCAATATCAGCGGATGGAATTTTAAAGGCTTTCATCGGGTGGGGGAGGAGTAGTCCCCCGATTGTCCGAGAAAGGCTAGTAATCCACTAGCAGTTTTAATAAAAGCACTCAAAGTGCATATCGTATCACACTTTTAAACAGTTGTCTTTAATCTCTTAGGAGGAAACGTCCATGTCTCATTTTAGCACCCTACGCACCAAAATCTCTTCTGCTGAAATTCTTACTAGCTCTTTGCGGGATCTCGGTATTAACGTAAAAACTGATGCTGATGTACGTGGCTATAACGGCCAACGTCTCCGCGCTGACATCGTCGCCGTATTAGAAGGTGAATACGATTTAGGCTGGTCTCGTAATGCTGATGGTAGTTTCGATTTGATTGCAGATCTTTGGGGCGTTGCTAAAAAACATAACCAAACTGAGTTAATTAACTCTATCAATCAAAAATACGCCGTTAATAAAACCCTTGAAGAGGTTAAACAACGTGGCTTACAGAATGCTAATGTGAAGTTAGTTCTTCAGTAATCCTCAACAATTTACCTAATAAAGTGTATTCTCAATCATTTGAGCTAGTTGGAATCTATCCAACTGGCTTTTTTTTGTCGGAGCTAATGTTATGATTGCATTGTTTATTTTCTCGGGTTAATAATGTTGCACATCAAAAATTTAACTAAGTTTTTCGGTAAAAGGGCGGTTTTACAAGACTTGAACCTCAACATTATACAGGGGGAAATATATGGTTTATTGGGGGCTAATGGTGCAGGAAAAACTACGACCATTAACATTATTTGTGGCTTATTAAATTACGATGATGGACTCGTAAACATTAACAATGAAAATTTATCTCTGAAAAGTAAGTATTTATTGGGAGTTGCCCCCCAAGAGAATTTATTATATCCGAGCCTTAGTTGTGCTGAAAATCTTTCTTTTTTTGGCAAAATTTATGGTTTAAAAGGAACTCAGTTAAAATCAGCCATTAGTCGCTGTTTGCAGGGGGTAAATTTATTAGACAGAAAAGATAGTGCGGTTGATACTTTATCTGGGGGTATGCAAAGAAGGCTAAATATTGCTGTTGCGTTAATTCATAGTCCTAAGTTATTAATTTTGGATGAACCCACTACAGGATTAGATATTGAGGCGAGGTATGAAATTTGGCAGTTAATTACCAGTTTAAAGGAAGAGGGCATGACTATTCTTTTGACTACTCACCTATTAGATGAAGCTCAAAAACTGTGCGATCGCATCGGAATTATTAAAAATGGTCATATCATTGCTGAAGGTACATTAGAAGAATTAAGAAAAAAAGTCCCTGCCCAAGAAATTATTATTATCAAAACCGATGAGGAAGAAAAAGCCATCCTCAAAGCTCAAGAAAAGGGTTTTGAACATCGTTACTATGGGGGAGATTTAGCTTTTTTACTACCCGAGACTTTACCTTTGGAGGAGTTAATTAAATACTTTGATCCTATCAATTTAACTTCTATTACCCGTCAACCTGTCAATCTCGATCATATCTATCTCGAAGTTACTCAAAATGTTGACTAGAGATAAAAGTTCCGAGGCGATCGCCATCACTAGAAAATAGTATAATTAAATGAAAAACCATGATTAAATTAACCGTCACAAATATTGGGGAAGCGATAGCAATTGTTTTACCTAAAGAAATATTAGCCAGAATGCAAATTGATCAAGGTGATGAATTGTATCTAGTTGAAACAGAAAAAGGTTTTGCAATATCTAACTACCCTTCTGAAATGGAAAAAGAGATAGAAACAGCTAGAAAAGTAATGAAACAATATCACGATGCCCTCAAAGAATTAGCTAGATGATTATTAATTGGTTATCTACATCCTCAATCAAAATTATTCATAAAGAACAAATTAATGAACATGGCGGTTTGCAAGGTATCAGAGATAATAACTTGCTTGAATCAGCATTAATGCGTCCTCAAAATTTGCATTTCTATCAAAATATTACAGATATAGCTATATTAGCCTCTACATACACCTTTGCAATTGTTCGGAATCATCCTTTTATTGATGGAAATAAACGAACAGGATTTGTTGCAGGAGTCACATTCTTATTACTTAATGGTTATCAATTCAGCTGTGATAATCAAGAGGTTGTTATTACTATTAAAAAATTAGCCAGTGGCTCTTTTTCAGAGCAAGATTTACAACGTTGGTTTATAACTTGGAGTAATTTAGACCATTAAGTTTGAGAAATACACAACTTTTCATCCCATAGCATCTATTTATGTCATTAACAACCATAAAACTTCAACCTTTAACCGAAAAATATTTATCCGAAGTTATTGAATTAGACCAGATTTGCTTTGGCGGATTGTGGAGTTTAGATGGTTATAAAAGGGAAATAGAAAGCCCGAATAGCACCCTGTTAATTATTACTACGGATATAGAAAACGAGGAAAAAATAATCGGTCTAGGTTGTTTTTGGGCAATATTAGAGGAAGCCCATGTAACTATTTTAGCCATTCATCCCGATTTTCAAAGACAAGGATTAGGCAAAATGTTATTACAAGAATTATTAAAACAAGCAAAAGAAAAAGGGTTAGAAAGGGCAACCCTCGAAGTTAGTGAACATAATCACAGTGCGATCGCACTTTATGAAAAATTTGGTTTCGCCCTAGCAGGAAGACGTAAAAAATACTATCAAGCCACTGGGGCAGATGCCCTTATTTTTTGGAAGAAATTAACCTAACACTCAACACCAAACAAATTAACCTTCCACGTTAATAAAAGGCAACAAAGCCAACAGACGAGCTTTTTTAACCTCTCTGGTTAACTCTCTTTGTTGATGAGCAGTCAAACCAGTGATACGACGAGGCAACATCTTACCTCTTTCAGTTACAAACTTGTGCAACAACTCTAAATCTTTGTAGTCAATCTCTTGACTTGTAGGAATAGGGGATAATCTTTTACGAAAATAAGCCATAATTTAATTTTTCAATACTTACTGTTTATTTATTCAAATCAAAATCAGAAACTAAACTATTTAATTTCTTTGTGGATAGTGTGCTTATTGCAGTGGGTACAGAATTTTTTAAGTTCCATTCTACCAGTGGTGTTACGTCTATTTTTCATAGTGGTGTAACGAGAAACACCCTTAGAGCGTTTGTCAGAATTAGTACGACACTCCGTACACTCCAATGTAATGATAATGCGAACGCCTTTTTTACTTGCCATGGTTTTAGCCTATAGTTACTATAACAGTAATTTTATACACAATCTACTATTATCTTATATACTATCCTCTTTTGACAAGGGGGGAGGATAATTGACAATTAACCATGGACAATTGAGAATTAAAATTTTCAAAATGGGTATTCATTACAAATCAATGCAGTTTGAATAAATAACTCAAATAATGATTTAGACAAAAGTTATAGGATTTTCATCCAGTGAAAAGATTACCCTATATAGACTATGTTATACGGAAAAGAAAAAGTCTCCAACACTATGGGTGATGGAAAAGCCTTTAATGTGTAATAAATTTAACTATTCCCCGTTCACCATTCCCTGTTCCCCGCCTCCATAACCCCACAGTTTCCATAACTTCTGACTATATAATGGTATTTAACAAAGTCAGTTAAAGTAATCTATGTCACCAACACTATTGATTTCCAAAGAAATACCTAACCTATCATATCAACCCAAGGGCGATCGCTTCGACATCTCATGGCAACAACCCCTGTCCACCCTACTAGGCATGGGTAGAGCCGCAGGGGCAGATTTTGTGGAATTTTTCCTCGAAAAATCTAACTATATTAATTGTTTAGCCGAAGACGATACCATCACCAGCATCACCCCTCGACTAGCCACAGGGGCAGGGGTAAGAGTATTTAGAGGAAAAGCAGACTGTTACGTTAGCACCAACGATTTAACCTTTAACGGACTAAAACAAGCCCTAGAAAAAGCCCTCTCAATTTTAGGTTTAAACATTCCCCAAGGTTCAGCCTTTATTCCCGAAATCAACCTTGAACTATTCCGAGACTACGCCACCCTCAAAAACAAAGATACATGGTTAAGTCAATGCAGTAATATGCAGGAAATGGGCGACATACTATTAAGTGCTAATCAATTTATAGAACAAAAAGCATCTAAAGTGCGATCGCGCCGTGCCGCCTACTTCAGAGACTGGCAAGAAGTATTAGTAGCCTCCACCGATGGCACCTTTGCCCGAGACATCAGACTAACCCAATCCGTAGGTTACAACCTACTCTGTGCCGATGGACAAAACCGCTCTTCCATAGGTAAAAGAGACGGAGACACCAGTAATCCCGACTTTCTACGCCAGTGGAACTATCAAAACGTAGCCGAAGAAGTAGCAGAATCCGCAGGAAAAATGCTCTATGCCGACTACGTCGAATCAGGACAATATCCCATCATCATGGCAAACCAATTCGGTGGAGTAATCTTCCACGAAGCCTGTGGACACCTCCTCGAAACCACCCAAATAGAAAGGAAAAGCACCCCCTTCATCGATAAAAAAGGAGAAAAAATTGCCCACGAAAACCTCACCGCTTGGGACGAAGGACTATCCGACAAAGCCTTTGGCACCATCGACATGGACGACGAAGGAATGCCCCCCCAACGCACCCTCCTCATCGAAAACGGTATCCTTAAAAATTTTATCGCCGACAGAGCAGGAGCCATACGCACAGGACATCCTCGCACAGGTAGCGGTAGAAGAAGTAACTACAGCTACGCCGCAGCTTCCCGTATGCGCAACACCTACATAGCACCAGGAGAATATAGCTTAGATAATATATTTTCCTCCGTTGACAAAGGAATTTATTGTAAAAAAATGGGCGGAGGAAGCGTCGGCCCCACAGGAGAATTTAACTTCGGAGTTGACGAAGCCTACCTAGTTGAAGACGGTAAAATTACCAAACCCCTAAAAGGAGCAACCCTCATCGGAGAAGCCAAAGAGATCATGAAAAAAATCTCCATGTCATCCCAAGACTTAGGGCTAGCCGCAGGATTTTGTGGTTCCGTCAGCGGTAGCGTTTATGTAACCGTGGGACAACCCCATATAAAAGTTGACTCCATTACTGTAGGCGGAAGATAAAATTCCACAGTAAAAGCTAAAACCCTTAAAAAAAATGTACTTTTGTAGGGTGGGCATTGCCCACCACTGCACCACTCCCCTTCTCAATCAACCCAACTTTTAGAGACTCCGAAACTAATGCACCACAAACACTAAAAAAAACAGTCCATGAGTTCCAATAAACTAAAAACTAAAATTACCCCATGGCTTTTCCTTAGCCCAGCCTTAATACTTCTCACCATCTTTCTCTTTGCCCCCATCCTGTATCTCATTTACCTTAGCTTTACCAACGGAAGCCTTTCCGCAACCCAATGGATAGGTCTCAACAACTACAAAAGACTATTAATAGACTCTGATTTTGCCCAAGTCATTACCAATACCATTTATTTTTGCATCACCAGCATTATTCCCAGCATAATAATTCCCCTACTTCTAGCAGTTCTTTTAAACCAAAAAATAATTTTTAGAAGTTTTTTCCGCACCAGTTACTTCATTCCCTCCATAACCTCCCTTGTAGCCATGGGTTTAGGATTTCGTTGGTTATTCCAAAATAACGGACCCGTTAACCAACTCCTCCAACAAATAAACCTTACCCCCATTCCTTGGCTCAACAGTCCTCTTTGGGCAATGCCCGTGATAATCCTATTCAGTACATGGCGACAAATAGGTTTTAACCTCGTAGTATTTTTAGCAGGACTACAAGCAATTCCCCTATCTCGTTACGAAGCCGCAGAACTAGACGGTGCGAACCCTTGGGCAAAATTTATATATATAACCATCCCCGGACTAAAACCAACCCTTATTTTTTGTACCATTACCACCTCTATCTTTACTTTTCGCTCCTTTGAACAAATATACGTCATGACCAACGGTGGTCCCGCCAACAGTACCAACATCCTTGCTTACTACATATATCAAGAGGCATTCCGTCAATTTAACTTTGGTTACGCTGCCGCCGCCACCAGCATTCTATTATTAGTTGCTTTCCTTCTCGTATATATCCAAATTCTTATCACAAAAGAATAGACACTAGACTTTTTCCAAATAGCAACTCTAAAAATTACCGTTATAGAGTAAATACTCCCATCAAAAAAAGAAAAAACAGTAACAAAGACTACGGTTAGGAAAAAAGTTGAGAGAGTAAAAGCCATACAGAGTAAAGAGAGTAGTAAAAAAAAGAAAAAAAGATTGAAAAAGAAGTTGCCATTTTGAAAAAGGTTAGTTATATTAGTATATGTGCGATTGAGGGCTACACGCCTTCGACAGTCACCACGAACCTCGACAATTCAATAGTTTGAAAGCCATTTTCAAGTATTACATATATCAATCCTTGTCAAAGAACTTTATTTAAAACAAAACAAAAAGTTTAAACCTCGGTTTAAACATTGCAAAGAAGAGCAAGTAAAACTACTTCAATCATAAGGGACTGGATACTAAGGTAGAAAGGAACTTACAATGGAGAGTTTGATCCTGGCTCAGGATGAACGCTGGCGGTATGCCTAACACATGCAAGT
>NZ_JBSZCP010000050.1:0-12133 GCF_054166785.1 Cyanobacterium sp. | reverse complement strand
GTGAACAAACAGGGAGAAATCAAACAGAGGTAGTGAGAGATTTTATAAGGAGAATAAGATTAAAAGAGTAGGCTAATCGCCTTTTGTTTGTTCAAGTCCCCCTAAAAGGGCGAGGCTTTAGACCCATTATTTTTGGTAAAAGTATTGGTAACGTAGAGAATTTTATTCAACCTTAACAAATGCGAGAGTGTAGGGTGGGAAATACCCACCAGTATTAATCTACATTCTGCCTAAAGAAGATATTTGGGCTAGTTTCCCTTTATCTATTCCTGCCAATTCTTCTATGTTTATCCAACCTTCTTTTAATAGTTGGGCAAAGGTAAAAACTAACATGGGTTCTCTGTTATCGTACTTCCCATCAAGATCATAGCGTTTTGAACTAAGAAGATCATGAATTTCCCAAAGTTCTTCCATATCATTTAGATTATGGATTTTTTCTTGAACTTGTCGAACTAGAGTTTTTGTCTCTCGCTCATAGGCTTTTTTTAAAACTTTTTCACTGATTTCTATTTCTGCCGTTGTCCATCCTGTAGTAATAGTGGTTGACATGGGTATTTATAACTAGAATATATAATGTGTATTAAATCTTGTAATATCATACCAATATCTTGCCATCACTGGTTAGGAATATGGACTAATAAGTTGAGTTTTGACGACAATATTAAAGTTTTTGGGTAGGAAAATAGTCTGATTTGATCGAATTGGAAAATGGGTTTAATACTGGTAAAATCAGTAAAGTGTCAATAATAAAATAATATTAAATAATTTTATGATTATAAAGTCCTATTTTTCTAAGCTCTTAGCTTTAGTTCTTGTGGTAGTGGTAGGTTTAGTCGGTTGTGGTAGTACCACTGGTTTGACTGGTAATTATACCCAAGATACTATGACTGTACTAGAAAAAGTCCAAGCGGCGATCGCCCTTCCTGCAGACATTGCCATCGAAGAGAAAAAAGAAATTCAAAGCGAAACCAAAAAACAAATTAACGACTACATTTCCCGCTATCGCAAAAATACTAACTACGGTGGCTTAAAATCTTTTACCACCATGCAAACTGCCCTTAACTCTTTAGCTGGTTACTATACTTCCTATGGAAATCGCCCCATTCCCGAAAAGCTCAAAAAACGCTTAAGTCAAGAATTTAAACAAGTGGAATTTGCCCTCAATAAAGGATATTAGGGTAATTGAGAATTGATAATGATTTGTTAATTCCATGGAGTTAGTTTTCAGAATAATGAGGCAGGAGATGTACTTTTCCTGTCTTTTTTTTGTCGATGCTTCATAGGTATCAATTGTGTATTGTCCAGTGTCATTGTAAAATTTGCAAAGAGTAATATTTTTTACTTTAAATATATTAAATTTCTGATAAACAAAAGGACATATATCCATGGCAAAAAAAACTATTGCGAATTTGACCGCATCAGACTTAGAAGGAAAAAGAGTATTAGTTAGGGTTGATTTTAACGTACCCATGGATGGGGGCAAAATTACCGATGATACCCGCATTAGGGCAGCGTTACCTACCATTAACGAGTTAACCTCCAAGGGTGCGAAGGTTGTATTATGTAGCCACATGGGGCGCCCCAAGGGTGAGGTAAAAGAAAGTTTACGTTTAACCGCTGTGGGTGTACGTTTATCCGAGTTGTTGGGTAAAAATGTTGTTAAATGTGATGATTGCATCGGTGAGGCTGTTACTACCGCTGTAAATGGTTTAAATAATGGTGATGTGGCATTACTCGAAAACCTCCGTTTTTATAAGGAAGAGGAAGCCAATGACGCTGAATTTGCTAAAAAATTGGCTAGTAACGCTGATTTATATGTAAATGATGCTTTTGGTACTGCCCACCGCGCCCATGCTTCCACGGAAGGGGTTACGCACCATCTTTCTACCTCCGTTGCTGGTTTATTAATCGAAAAAGAATTAGAATTTTTACAAAAAGCCATCGAAGCGCCTAAACGTCCTTTAGTAGCTATTATTGGCGGTTCTAAAGTTTCTAGTAAAATTGGGGTAATTGAAACCTTATTGGAAAAATGCGATAAACTCATTGTGGGTGGTGGCATGATTTTCACTTTCTACAAAGCCCGTGGTTTGGCTGTGGGTAAGTCTTTGGTAGAGGAAGACAAGTTAGAATTGGCTAAGGCTTTAGAAGCTAAGGCAAAGGAAAGGGGTGTGGAATTTTTATTACCTACCGATGTGGTAGTAGCGGATAATTTTGCCCCTGATGCCAATGCCAAAACCGTTGCCATTGATAGTATTCCCGATGGTTGGATGGGATTAGATATTGGTCCTGATTCTGTGAAAACTTTCCAAGATGCGCTCGCTGATTGTGGTAGTGTAATCTGGAATGGCCCTATGGGGGTATTTGAGTTTGATAAATTTGCTCAAGGTACAGAGGCGATCGCCCATACCCTAGCAGGATTAACCGAAGGTGGTACAATTACTATCATCGGCGGCGGAGACTCCGTAGCAGCGGTAGAAAAAGTAGGAGTAGCTGAAAAAATGAGCCACATTTCTACAGGTGGTGGCGCTAGTTTAGAGTTACTAGAAGGTAAAGTATTACCCGGTATCGCCGCTTTAAACGAAGCATAACCCTCGGTATTAGGTAGGCATCAGGAGTTAATAATTGACAGTGGACAATTATTCGGGTTGTTGTCAAATAAATTTTTTGCAAAGTTTGATCTTTATCTTACGAGGTTTCAAAATAAGCAGATATTTTATTGATAACAATTCCATTAACTCTTACCTGTTGCCTTAATTATCCACTATCAACTATCAACTATCAATTATCAATTATATTTATGGAATCTACATTAGATTTTGCCACTTATACATTATGGTCTGCCTATGGCACCATCGCATTTTTTCTTTTAGCCATCCTCGGATTTATCTTTAAATGGGGTTTTCGTTTCCGCTTTGTAGGGGCAACGGGCTTTATGATAGTCTTAACCATTGGTTTATTTGGACTCAATTTAGGATTATTTGGGCGCCCTAGCATTCCCAATGCCGTCAGATTTAACCTCGTCTATGATAATGGGGCGAATCAGGCAGTAATTGCCGTATCCACTGATATTACCAAAGAGCAATTGGAAGCCACCCTCCAACAAGCCGCCATTGATTTATTTTCCTATGGTAGAAGTGCCACCGATGGGGATGCAAATTTAACCGTTAGGGCAAGGGCGCAATATCATGGAGATGGTTTTACTTATCCTATCTATTTGGGGCAACTGAGGCGATCGCTCTTTGAACAAGAAGATGATAATATTGATCTACAAATATTTGATCAAGAATTTGCCCGTTTAGAATCTTTGCAACAAAATGGATAATTCCAAGCCCTCAAAAAATTTAACTGTTGATTGAGTTTGATTTATTAGCCGTGTAATTCATTACACGGTGGTGTAATCCACAACAATTAAACCCCAAGAATAGTTTACTCACCCCATTTTTCAATAAAAGCATCCGCCAAAGAAGCTCCCATGGGCTTAGAATAATAATAACCCTGACCATAATCACAACCCATTTCCTTTAAAACCTCCTCCTGAATAGGTAACTCAATACCTTCTGCAATCACATCAAGAGACAAATTATGGGCAAGGGATACTATCGCCTCCACAATAGCATTTCTAGGGGTTGTTCCATTGATGGACTCAATAAAAGCTCGGTCAATTTTAAGGGTATTAAAAGGTAAAGTATGTAGATAACTTAAAGACGAATAGCCCGTGCCAAAATCGTCCAAAGAAATTCTTAAATTTCGTGATTGAATATTATCAAGAATATATTTAGCTGTATGGAAATTATCCATTAAAACACTTTCGGTTATTTCTAATTTAATTCTCGTAGGATTTACTCCTGTTTCCGTCAAAAAACGATCTATTTTTACAAGGAAATCAGGCTCTAATAACTGCTTACTAGAAACATTAATGGCAATGGATAAATTAAGATTTGGGTATTTATCCTCCCATAATTTAGCTTGATGGGCAGCGGTGCGAAATATCCAGTCTCCAAGGGATATTATTAAGCCATTTTCCTCTGCTATGGGAATAAACTTCACAGGGGAAATAAATCCTAATGTCGGATTAAACCAACGAATTAGGGCTTCAAATCCTGCTATTTTTCCTGTTTTTAAATCAATAATGGGTTGATAAAATAACTCTAATTCTTTGTTGTCTAATGCTTGCCGTAGATAGGATTCTAATTGCAATTTTTGCACTAATTCTGTGTGCATAATGGGTTTAAATAGTTGATAACAATTTTTGCCCATGGTTTTGGCTTGGTGCATGGTTAAATCAGCATCCCTGACCATTTCCTCAGCATTTTTATACCCAATAGAGCTTAATGTAACACCTACACTTACAGAAGAAGCTATATAATTATTTTCGAGTTGATAGCTGGTATCACAAATATTGATGATGCTTTCGGCTACTTTTCTGGCTTGGTTGGGGGATTGTAAATCTTCTAAGAGAATGGCAAACTCATCACCGCTAATTCTTGCTACGGTATCTTTTTCACTGACACAAGATGCTATTTTACTGCCGATGGTGGCTAAAAGTTGATCTCCGATATGATGCCCGATGGTATCGTTTATTTTCTTAAAATTATCAATATCCACTAGCAGTATGGCACATAATTCGCTAGGATTTCGATCGCACCTTTTGAGGGTTTGAGCGAGTCTATCCATTAAGAGGAAACGATTCGCCAATCCTGTCAAGTCATCATACATACTATTATGCAAAATTTGTTCTTGCATATTTTTGATTTCGGAAATATCAACTATTTGTTGAATGAGTTGTACAATGTCTCCCTTACTATTACGTAATATGGTGATGTCAACGATACTGTGAATTACGGTGCCGTTTTTACTGATGTATCTTCTTTCTTGGGTATATTGGGTTTGATTATTTTTTATAATATTTTGGAGGAAAAAGTAATTGCTGGAAACGTCATCGGGATGATGTAGTATTTTCTCGTCTTTGTCAATCAACTCAGAGGCAGAGTAATTAAGTAATTTGCACAAAGAGTTATTAGTTTTTTGAATGATACCTTTTTTGTTGGTAATCATCATACCAATGGGGGCTAAGTCAAATATTAATTGTAATTCTTGCTGACTTTTTTTGAGGGCTTTTTGAGTTAAATATTTTTTGGTTATGTCGGTGATAATACCATCGATTCTAAGTAATTTATTTTGGTTATCAAATACTAAGTAAGCCCTATCTCGCACATATTTTTCTTCTCCGTTATAAGAGATAATACGATACTCTATATCATGGCTATTAGCATCATTATCAAGAATGGCAATATTTAAAATTTTAGCGTAATAATCCTTGACTCTTTCTTTATCTTCTGGGTGTACTAAGTCTAACCAAAAACATCTTTTCTGGAAAAATAATGATAATTCACATTCATATAAAATAGTTGCTGCGGTATTGATATAAATTAACTGTAACGTTTGAGGATGTATAGACCAAATAACGTCTTCTAGGGAAAATAATACCCCTTTTAATCTTTCTTGGCTTTCTTCTAAGGCTATTCTAATATGTTCTTTTTCTAGCTCTTTTTCCTCGGCAATTATTACTTTTCCAAGGTTATGGGCGATCGCCTCTATTAAGTATTTTTGTTCTCTCAAATAATGGATATTATCTTCGGTATCAAAAAGGTGCATTGTGCCATAAATTTCTCCATTAATCCAAATGGGAGTAGCTAAATAATTAGTTACTGTAACATTATTGATAAAATTATTTTCTGTGAGAGAATTAAAATGAATAGATAAGCCATTATAAATGGTATCTTTTTCATAACATATTTCCCGAGAAAGTATATTAATTAAAGAATTATCTTGGTCAAAAAATAGGGTGTCGGAAAAAGAAAAATATTGACTAGCAATGAAAGATCTATATTCGGATACCTCCATAATTACTCCAATTTGCATTCCTAATATTTCACAAGCATTGATCAAACACTCTTTTAAATTATTACTAATATCTTCTGTTAAATTGAAATTAATTTGATTTATTTTTTTTAGCTTTTCTTCAAATAAATTAGATTGTCCCGTATCAATATTAAAGGAAATTTGGTCATGGTATAATTCGGTAACATCTTTTTCGATAATAATAAAATTTGTTAAAATACTTTGGTTATGGATAGGATATAAATTGATTTCTGCCCAATAACTTGTACCATTTTGACGAAACTTTTCTGTAATAATTCTTGTTTCTTGTACAAGGGTGATCGCACTTTTTAAGTTATATAAACCGTATTCCTGAAACTTTTGATTAAAAAAAGAAAGATAATTTTTACCCATAACATCTTTCTGGGTATAGCCTGTTAACTCTAAAAAATAGTTATTAACATAAACAATAGGATAGTCAGTTTTTTGAGCATCAAGAATAACAATACCATGGTAATTAAAATTGATACTCTGCTCCAACAAATATAGAGTATTATTTTCCCTCAGAAAGCTAATATTTTGTTGTAAAAGAATAATTAAATTATTGATTAAATCTATGGCATCTTCATTAAAAGTATTTTCCCTCGGACTATAAAAACCTAAAATTCCTAATTTTTCTTGGGTATCAGGATGAATAACCGAAAAAATAGCCCCAGACACTAAATTATCTTCTTTGAGAGGAAATGTAAAATTAAACTTATTTTTATTTTTAAGATTATCGTAAACTAAATAGTTATATTCAGATTGCCAAAGAGAATTTAACTCATTAGCACTATTATTTACTACTAAATTTTTATATTGTTTTTGATTCCACCCTGTAATATGTTTTAATTTAAATTGATCTTCTTTAGTCTGGTATTTAAAATAATAGCTATGGGAAATATTTAGCACCTCATTAATTACCTTTATCACATGACCATAATAATAAGGACTTTTGATCAGGGCAAGATTTTTTGATTCTTTGACCACTACTTGCTGATACTGATATTTTTGATTTAGTAATTCATTTCTTTCCTGAAAAGATAAAACTTGATAGGATTTTAAATCTAGTGTGTGTTGTAAGGTTGCTCCCTTTCTTTTTTCCTTTATCAAAAAGTAACTTATGAAACCATTTATAACAACTAAGGATAAAATTAATGACCAAAATAAATACATAAAACTAAAGAAGAATTTAGATAGTTATAAAAAGCAAAATGTAAAACAACCTTGATTATGTTTATTTATAATAGTTGTATTGGAATGATAGATAAATAAAGGTAATTAATTATTTAAATAGTGGAAAAATACAAGCAAATAATAAACCAGAATCTATTCTTTAACAGAATATAAAAACTTCTTTGGTTTCAATTATTGATGATTATTTTTTCAGAAATCATAAATCACTACTATTTTATCCAATAAAAGGTTGAACTTGTGCTTTAGGGAATGGTTAAGACTCATTTTGCCCACTATGGCCACTATATTGAACAATTATGGTTAATAATTATTAGACATATATCAATAATTTACTAAATTACATGGACTATAATCGACTTAAAGAAATTGCGATCGCCTCTGTTCAACAATCCGCTAAACTGTGTGAAGAAGTAAGACAAAATATTCCCAAAGCCATCGAAAAAGAAGATAAAAGCCCCGTTACAGTGGCGGATTTTGGTTCCCAAGCCCTTATTTGTAAGGCATTAAAAGAGGCTTTCCCCGATATTCCCATTGTTGGCGAAGAAGATGCTACGGCATTGAGAAAATCTGAATCCGTAGATACTATCAACAGGATTACAGGATATGTAAAAAATATCATTCCGTCCGCCACCGCCGATGAGGTTTTAAACTGGATAGACTATGGTAATGGTAGCGTAGGAGATTGCTTTTGGACTCTTGACCCCATTGATGGCACAAAAGGGTTTTTACGTCAAGATCAATACGCCATCGCCCTTGCCCTGATAGTAAATGGAGAAGTAAAATTAGGTCTACTCGGTTGCCCTGCCCTCTCATTAAGCCAAGGGGAAACAGGATGGCTATTTGTCGCCCAAAGGGGAAAAGGTGCCTATAGAATGCCCATAGCAGGGGGTGAAATGATTAAGCAACAGGTAGTAGATAAACAAGATGTAAGCCGTTTTCGTTTTGTTGAAAGTGTTGAAGCCAGCCATGGTAATCAAGCCTTACAAAATACCATCGCCCAATCCGTCGGTATCACCACAGAATCAGTGCGGGTGGATTCCCAAGCTAAATATGGTATCGTTTCCTCTGGAGAAGCTGCCCTTTATTTGCGCCTACCTTCTCCAAAATATCCTAATTATAGGGAAAATATTTGGGATCATGCCGCCGGGGCGATCGTGGTAGAAGAAGCAGGGGGCAAAGTTACGGATATGTATGGAAAGCCCCTCGATTTTGGTACTGCCTCGAAAATGAATGATAATCGTGGAGTAGTGGTAACCAATGGGGCAATCCATGATACGGTTATTCAAGCCATCCGTCAGGAAAATAATTAAATACCATACCGAGGTACAGGATTGAGGATGGTGGCGCTGCGATGGGATTGACGGGGAAAAAGAGCCCGAAAATTAGATTTTCTCTCGGCTTTCGATTCAGGGGTTCGATTCCACATACTACCATAGAAAAAGAAAGAGACTCCCAGCCTTTCTCGTCGCACTGCCAATGTCTTATCCCGAATAAAGTCAATGGACTTAATACGGTTGCCCAACCCTGTTAAAATACCGATGCCGACGGGGATTTTTTCCCTAGCCTCACGAATTTCGGGACTACTAATTTCCCTCACAAAAGCAGATAAATCCGCCCGATATACTTGCACAATCAACTCATTGATTAAGTCTTTTCTTACCCAGTCTAGCCAATCCTGTAAAAAGGAATTATAGGCGGTGGAATAAGGGTTAGGAGAAATAGAAAAAATAGCATTGGGTTTTCGGGCTTTAATTTGCTGATTGAGTCTAGCTACAAATTGAGTTATTTTATCTGCTCGCCAGCGCACCCAAGCCGCATCCCGATAATTAGTGGGGGGATTTTGATTGGTTTCTTGGTGATAGAGATTACGGGTGTAGGAATCATAACCAAGGGAAACGGGCAAGGCTAAATGATCATCAAATTGAATACCATCAATGTCATAACGGTTAACCACTTCCATCACCAAAGAGCTAATAAATTGTTGTACTTCGGGATGAAAAGGATTTAACCAGACAACTTCCCCCGCCGCACTAGAGGTGGTTTGGCTTCCATTTTGGGCTTGGGTTAACCAATTAGGATGATTAAGGGCTAACTCGGAGGTGGGAGGTGCCATAAAACCAAATTCAAACCATGGTAATACCAGCAATTGTTGACGATGGGCTTCATCAATTAATTCGGCTAAAGGCTCTTGTCCTTGAAATCCCCTATGGATAAACGGTTGTATTCCTGCCCTTTGCGCCACGGGGCTAGGGTACAGCGCATAACCTGAATTCCAAACTACGGGATAAATAGTATTAAAATTCATGGAGGACAAATTGGCGATCGCCTCTTTCATTTTAGGACGATCAAAAATCGTATCCGTATCGCTAGTGGTTAACCATACTCCCCTAATTTCTGCGGGGGCATTCTGGGAAAATGCAGGAAGAGTCCAACCACCTATCATCAAAACACTGAGGTAAGAAGCGAAAAATAAAGCTAATAGTTTCCATGGGCGAAAAGATAACCACTTACCCATAATAAATTTTTTGTTCATTTATAGACAATTATCTATGGAAAATAAAATAATGATTCGCCCTATTCTATCAAACAGCTTGTCGTTTGTGTGTCATAAAGTCGAGAAATATTTGGCGAAGTTACCACGCACCATTAAAATAAGAACTTGCTAAGAAGATAAATTAATCTGATTGTACTTCGGCTCAGAAGGACAGACTATATATTAAATTTTTATGATAACTGAACAAATATTTGGCAAAAGAAACCCCATCATCGGAGTTGTCCATCTACTACCTTTGCCTACCTCTGCCCGTTGGGGGGGAGACTTGCAAGCCGTCATGGAAAGGGCTGAACAAGAGGCAACTGCTTTGGCCGCTGGGGGGGTGGATGGTATTATTATTGAAAATTTTTTTGATGCCCCTTTTACTAAGGATAAAGTAGATCCTGCGGTGATTAGCGCCATGACGTTAATTGTTGACCGCATTATGAGCTTGGTAATGTTACCCATTGGCTTAAACATCTTGCGCAATGATGCTATGACAGGGTTAGCCATCGCCTCTTGTGTGGGGGCAAAATTTATCCGAGTAAATGTCTATACAGGAGTCATGGCAACGGATCAAGGTTTGATCGAGGGGAAAGCCCACGAAATCCAACGCTATCGCCGAGAATTGGGGCAGGATATAGCTATATTCGCTGATGTGTTAGTAAAACATGCCCGTCCTTTAGGTAGTCCTAATCTTACCAATGCGGTAAAAGATACCATCGAAAGAGGATTGGCGGATGCGGTGATTCTCTCTGGTTGGGCCACTGGTTTACCCCCTAACTTGGAGGATTTGGAACTAGCTCAACAGGCGGCTAATGGCACTCCTGTATTAATTGGCAGTGGTGCAGACATTGATAATATCGGTGAATTGATTCAATTTGCTGATGGGGTGATTGTGGCAAGTTCCCTCAAAAGAAAGGGTGATATAAATGAAACTATTGATCCTACTAGGGTATCTCAATTTGTGGAGGCGGTGGGGGAAGCCCTCGAGCAAAAGCCTGAGAAGGCAAAACAAACCATGGATAATTCATCTACTGGTAACCTGAAATAAATAATAATTGCTAAAATTCAGATCTAATAAATAACTAAGTATAAAGAAAGTATTATGATTCGTCGTCGTCGCAATGTACCGTGGATACAAAAACATTCACGCTTAATTATAGGTGCGATCGCCCTTGTGGGTCTTATTTTAACCTCCTATTTAACCGTTACCTCCCTTGCGGGGGGTGAAGTCGTCTGTACTGGGGAAGCAGGAGGCGCTTGTGATAGTGTCCTTGATAGTGCCTATGCCTATCCCTTCGATCCCGTCGGCAGAACCGGTCCTCCCCTTAGTGTATTGGGTATGTTAGGCTATTTAACCATGGGAGTATTATCCCTTGCCCCCCTCACCGTTTCCCCCGAAAATAACAAAAAACTACGACAAAAGTTAGAAACCAATAGCTGGTTACTGATTCTTGCCCTCAGTTTTGCCATGGCAACTTTTAGTGGTTACTTAATGTATGTTCTCGCTTTTGAGTTACAAACCGCTTGTTATTATTGTATTGGTTCTGCCCTATTTTCCCTCAGTTTCCTTGTCATGGCTTTTGTGGGCCATGATTGGGATGATATAGGTCAAATTTTATTCATCGGTGCCATTGTCGTCCTCGTTACCATTGTAGGGGCGATCGGGGTCTATGCCAACGTTAATGCCCCCACCGCTAACAACGATATTGCCGTTGCCCCCGGAGAACAAATTCCCATTCCTCGCCCCACCACTGCCCCCCAAGCCCCCATTGGCTGGGAAATTACCACCACTTCGGGCCCAGCGGAAATCGAACTAGCTCAACATTTAGCCTCCGTCGGTGCTACCAAATATACCGCCTACTGGTGTCCCCACTGTTATGATCAAAAACAGTTATTTGGGGAAGAAGCGTACAATATTGTTCCTCATATTGAATGTACCCCAGATGGCTTAAATGGTGAGCCTGAAAAGTGTGAAGGAGTCGTCAGGGCATTTCCTTCTTGGGTAATTGATGGACAACTAATCGAAGGCACTCAAACCCTCGAGCGTTTAGCCGAGTTAACGGGATATACGGGCAATACTGATTTTAAATACACCCTATCCCGGCGTTAAATTTTAGTTATTTTGAGACTGAGTTTTTAGCTCATCAGCGAGAAGCCCCACGCTTAGTTTTCGATTGAAAAATAATTAAACAAGCGTGGGATGAATCTTTGCCAAGGTATATTGCACAAACCAATAACGCTATGCTACTATATTTCTAGGCAAAATAATCTGTAAGCCTAGCTATAGTGATAAACTTAAATTTCGAGTACCGCATATATCCAGAGCTACTACAGGAGCAAACGCTTCTGGAGTGGCTTTTTATATGCAAAAAAGTTTACAATTATTGCTTGGCGGAAAGAAAAGACTGGATGAAATCTAGGAAGTCTTGGGTAGATAGATGTTCACTTGATAGGGAGTATATTATCCCTGCGGACGCT
>NZ_JBSZCP010000049.1:0-6919 GCF_054166785.1 Cyanobacterium sp. | reverse complement strand
TTAATAATGGGTCGAATTTTTCACACCAACGATTAAAACATGGTGGCATGGACGAAGACGTTGTTTCTTTCATAATGACCTAATGTTGTCACTCTGTCTACTTTTATTATTAGTTTACCTTACTTTTCTGTTTAAGTACCGATAGTCAAGTATTCCCAATTCACGATTACTGATATTAAGTTGATTAATTTCTAGGGGTTGAGATAAGTAATTATTTAATTGTTGTTCAACTTTGCTGTTGATTTCTTTTTGTAGTTGTTGGGCAAGTTTTTCTACTGCTCTACTGCTACTGTTAAAGGAAATATAACCCACTAAACCAATGCTACTGAGGAGAGGAATAACGAAAAGGAGTATTATTCTTAAGCGAAGGGAGGTTAATGGTTGCATGGAAATAGTTAAGAGATTGGAAAATACTTATTTATATATTTATTTTGCCCTAATAATTAACTTTATTGGTCAATTGTCCATTGTTCAATGTCTCAGTACAATAGAAGGATTGAAACTATTGTTAAATTAAAAGATTATGAGTCAGTTTGATTATGATTTAGTTATTATTGGTGCTGGGGTAGGTGGCCATGGTGCCGCCTTACACGCTGTAAAAATGGGTTTAAAAACCGCTATCATTGAAGCGGCTGATATGGGAGGTACTTGTGTAAACCGTGGTTGTATTCCTTCTAAGGCTCTTTTGGCGGCTTCTGGAAAAGTGAGGGAATTGGCAGATACTTCCCATCTACAGGAAATGGGTGTAAATGTTGGTACTGTTACCTTTGACCACGGTGCGATCGCATCCCATGCCAATGATTTAGTAAGTAAAATTAGGGGAGACTTAACCAACAGCCTCAAAAGATTAAAGGTAGAAACCATTCGAGGATGGGGAAAAGTAGTTGCCCCCCAAAAAGTAGCGGTAGAAACTGACTCAGGAGAAAAGATTATCACCGCCAAAGAAATTATGCTCTGCCCTGGTTCAGTGCCTTTTGTGCCAAGGGGTGTAGAGATTGATGGTAAAACGGTTTATACTAGCGATCATGCCGTTAAATTAGAATCTTTACCCCAATGGATAGCGGTTATTGGTAGTGGTTATATCGGCTTAGAATTTGCCGATGTTTATACCGCCCTTGGCTCAGAAATTACGATGATTGAAGCCATGGATAACTTGATGCCCACTTTTGACCCTGATATTGCTAAAATTGCCGAAAAAGTATTAATCAATAGCCGTGACATTGAAACCTATACGGGGGTATTCGCCACCAAGGTAATTCCAGGTACCCCTGTAATGATTGAATTGACGGACGCTAAAACTAAAGAAGTGGTGGAAGTGTTGGAAGTGGATGCCTGTTTAGTTGCCACAGGGCGCATTCCTGCTACTAAAAATTTAGGGTTGGAAAACTTGGGTATCGAAACCGAAAGAGGTTTTATCCCTGTCAATGACAGGATGCAAGTCTTAAAAGATGGTGAGGTAGTACCCCATCTCTGGGCGGTGGGTGATGCTAATGGTAAGATGATGTTAGCCCACGCTGCTTCTGGGCAGGGCATTGTGGCGGTGGAAAATATGTGTGGGAATGATAAAACCATCGATTATCGTAGTATTCCTGCGGCGGCTTTTACCCATCCTGAGATTAGTTATGTGGGGCTTAATGAGCCTCAGGCCAAAGAGTTGGGCAAAAATGAAGGTTTTGAGGTGGGAACGGCGAAAACCTACTTTAAGGCAAATTCTAAGGCTTTGGCGGAAAAGGAAACCGATGGTATCGCTAAGGTAATCTATCGTAAGGATACAGGGGAGTTGTTGGGGGTACACATTATTGGTATCCATGCTTCAGATTTAATTCAGGAGGCGGCAAATGCGATCGCATCTCGTCAATCAGTCCATGAATTAGCCTTTAATGTCCATGCCCATCCTACCCTTTCTGAGGTACTCGACGAGGCTTACAAACGAGCTAGTTAGGTATATTACATCCGATTTATCATTTATAGGCAATGGGCTTAAGCCCATTGTTCGTTAGTATAAGAAGCTAGAACAAATCCCCCAATTGTGGAGGACTTTTATCGCAAATAAAAATTGATTATGAATTATACATTCTCCATTATCAATTACTCTTTGTGCCTACATTCTTTCAATAATCTTTTGGACAATTTGCACCCCAGTAAACGCCTGCCAAGCAAATATCCCCAACATAGCCATGTTAATACCCACGTGGGATGCACGGGCGACACTGTTACCCTTTTGCATATAAGGCACCAAAGAAGCAGAAGTCGTCACCATAGCCATCATACCTAAACCCGCTAAAAGGTGAGGTCCTACAAACAATTTACCGCTGTTAATATAAGTAACTGCCATACCGCCCACAGTACCCAAAACGATTAACCCCATGAATAAAGAGCCGACTTTGTGGTGACGGTTAATAAAATTTCCTTTAATTAATTCTTTTCTTTCTTCCTTATCAGCCTTACGAAGACGTTTTACTTTAATTCCCAAATAAAGGGAATAGATTGCCGTACCAAATAATACCCACATCAAGACGGGATGGGCAAATTGCGACCATACTTTAACTGATTCCATTTGTTTTCCTCAATTGATCTAAAAACTAATTATAAAACTTAATATAAGTTAACATAAAAGTAGCAAATCCCGTAAATGCACAGAGTACCGAGATTATGTCACAATCAAAAGGAGATAGTTTAAGCTCAAAGTGAGAAAAAAGAATATGAATTCACCTATTCAAGCAGTACAAGCACCCTACCGAGGTGATGCTTCCTATCGTACACCCCCCCCTGATTTACCTTCATTATTGTTAAAAGAGAGAATTGTTTATTTGGGTTTACCCCTTGTTTCTCCTGATGAATATAAGGATCAAATTGGTATTGATGTTACAGAATTAATTATTGCTCAATTGTTATTTTTGCAATTTGATGATCCTGAGAAGCCTATTTATCTCTATATCAATTCTACGGGAACATCATGGTATGGTGGCGATTCCATTGGTTTTGAAACCGAGGCTTTTGCTATTTGTGACACCATGAGCTACATTAAACCCCCTGTCCATACTATTTGTTTAGGTCAAGCTATGGGTACGGCGGCCATGATTTTGGCTTCTGGCACAAAAGGATGTAGATCAAGTTTACCTAATGCCACCATTATCTTACATCAATCTCGTCAAGGCGCCCAAGGACAAGCTACAGATATTCAAATTAGGGCGAGGGAGGTTATTACTAATAAAAGAGTAATGATGAATATTTTTGCTGATAAAACTGGGCAACCCGTGGAAAAAATTGAAAAGGATACCGATCGCATGTTCTACATGAATCCTCAACAGGCAAAGGAATATGGCATTATTGATCGTGTCCTAGAAAGTAGTAAAGATTTACCATCCCCTGCCCTAACTACCATTTAACCATTGTATTAAGGGGCGATCGCCCAGAAAACCCGAACGTCCCGAAAAAACAACATAAACAACTAAAATAACCATAAGATTTAAGAGGAAAAAAGATGCCCATTGGAGTACCCAGAGTTCCCTATCAAATGCCCGGTCAAGCATACAGCGACTGGGTTAATATATACGACCGCCTTTATCGTGAGCGTATTATCTTCCTTGGTAGAGGGGTAAACGATAGTCTAGCAAACCAAATTATTGCCGTCATGTTGTACCTCGACTCCGAAGACAACAACAAACCCATCTACCTTTACATCAACTCCCCTGGGGGGTCAGTCACCGCAGGAATGGCTATCTATGATACCATGCAACATATCAAATCAGAAGTTGTGACTATCTGTGTTGGTTTAGCCGCCTCCATGGGAGCATTTTTACTCGCTTCTGGTGCCAAAGGAAAAAGACTCGCCCTACCCCACTCCCGAATCATGATTCACCAACCCCTAGGAGGAATTCAAGGGCGCCGTCAAGCCACCGACATCGAAATTGAAGCCAAGGAAATCATCCGCATTAAAAACGATCTTAACCGTATTATGGCATTCCACACAGGGCAAACTATCGAAAAAATTGAAAAAGATACCGATAGAGATTACTTCATGTCCGCCCACGAAGCCAAGGAATATGGTCTAATCGATAAAGTCATCGAAGATAGAGTATAGATTTATAGTACATATGTACATTGACAAATCCTTAACCTATCCTTTACACTAATGACTGTGTGGGGAGACAATAAGTAAGAGAATCGAGACGAAACATGGTAAGTCGCCGATTCTCTCTTCTTTTTTCCATAAAAAAACCCCCAATTATTTGGAGGAATTTTTAAAAGTGCGACTAAAGCTGTATTAGTTAGTAGTTTGGGAAGTAAACATTTCCTTCAATTTACTTAACTCATCAGCCCAACGGGGATCAGGTTGTGCAGAATCTGCCACGGAGAAAGACTTGGTACTAGATTTAGATGAAGTTTTACGACCTTTTTTGCCCTTTTTAGCACCAGCACTACGTTTACTAGGCTTTTCAGTTACCTTTGCACCCTCATCAGCACTAGCGGTAACAGTTTCCCCAGATTCAGCTTCGGAACCTTCCTTTTCATTTTTATTACGAGGTAAAGCCTTCTCGATGAATAAAGTAAAGTCATTACCTTCCTCATCTTTAAAAGGTTCGCCATTATAAATTAAGGTTTGGTCATTATACTTAGTAATGAACTCATCAGCCGCTTCATCGGTAGGTACCGTTACAAAACCAAATCCACGACATTCATTTTTTTTACGTTCTTTGATAAGTTTAGTTGTGAAGGGAGGTTCAAACTCACTAAACATTTTTTCTAAACTTTCTTTTTCTAATTCTGCTTTTGGTAATTTTACATAAAGACGTACAGACATTTTATATCCTCCAAATATTTAGTATTTACTAAAATTTTCTAACTATATAATTATCACCCCAGACAACCCCTAACTCAGACAACAAAAAAGTTAGTATGCTAAAATCAGCCACTAACTGCTTCTTATAAATTTCCATTTTATGATCGGCGGTGTATGCCTTTACAACCATTTCTTGCTTGATACCAACTTTAAATTGAAGAATTTTGAGGAAGTTTTGAATTTGAGGAAAGATGCTCTGGGGTTTGACTATGTTTTGTTACTTTAAAATCGTGACTACAACTACAATACTACCAGATTGGTAACAAAATGTTAAATCAGATAATCAATTATTACTAATTTCACCTCAGTAATTGACGTATTTTAACCCATAATTCAGGGCGACTTTTGAATAGATGGAATAGATAAAAGCCGATAATTACCATTAGGCAAATATTGCCTAAACTAACATAAGTACCCACAATTTGACTAGCACTCCAACCTGCTTCATTATTCAAAATATTTAAGTCTCCGCCAGAGTCACCCCTACCGCCCCACAGGGTACCCCAAGGGATGCTATCTCTACCGACTTTGATGTTATGCCATTTGGTAAAGCTACTAAAAAAAGTGATGGCACCGATGGCAACGGCACCGAAGCGCCAAAAATCCCAGTAAAATTTTTCGGGTAAACGCCAATAAAAGGCGATGATGAGGAGGGTACTAAGGTAAAATTCTCCGCCAATGCCACCAAATGCCATAAGGGTAATATAATCTGAGTAGCTTACTCTCCAAGTGAGGATGAATTGCAAAATTATCAATATAACGGCGATAATCATGGTGGCTTTTTTCTTTTCTTTCCAGCCTGTATAAAAGGTTAGTCCTAGTAAAAAAAGAATGCCAAAATAGACAAAGTTTGATTTTTGTAGGGTGGTAATGGTAGCCCCAAAGGTAATCATGGCTCTATATCCTGAAAACCAAGCCACGGTGGCATGACCAAATTCATGTACCCACATGCCAATAAACCATGTTAGCACTTCGGCGTAACTAAAAGCCAGGGCGATCGCCCCTGCCATGGGTAGCACATAAGTATTTAAAGTTTTTTCAGCCTCTTTCAAGAGGAGATAATCATTAGAATAAACTTGATTATTTCTATCGGGGGCAAAATTAATATTTTCTTGCCAAAAATAAGTTTTAACGGTTTTCAGGGCAGTTACTTTAACCAAAGTATGTTCTAAATTTTCCGAAGCCTTGAGGGATTGATAGATAAGACTGAGAATAGTTGCCTTTTGATAGGGTTTACTACCCCTAATTTTAATCTCCAGATATTCCACACAAGTCTCTACCCGTATCATTAAAGACATACCCCGCAAAGCCCGTGCCACATCATTAGTAACTTTTTGCTCATAGGCTTTTTGGCTTTTAATCGATTCTTCTTCCTGTTCAATTTTACGGTGATTTATCAACAGTTGGTGAGCGGTTTTAATGGTTTCAATCCTTTCCTTTTCTCCCCGCTTTAAACACTCCCCCACAAGGCGAAAATAAGCCTTTTCTATTTCTTCTACTTCCGCCGACTCATCTAGTTCTAAAATTTGATAACATTCTTCTAAGGTGATGTCCATGACAATTTTTCTCGCTTGACAGTATCATTAGCACGAAATCCCACTAAAACTGCCTCCCCATCTTTTACAAACAAAGGTCTTTTTAATAGCATAGCATCCCTCGAAAAAGCCTCGATCCACTGTTCATCACTCCATGTTTTTTTCTCCTCTCCCAAGGCACGGTAAGACATTCCCGAGGTGTTACGCATGGATTTACTACCCAAGGATTTTACCCAATCAGTAATCATCTCTTGGGTGGGTTTATTTTCTTTGGTATTGATAAATTCATAGTTAATATCATTATCTTCTAACCATTGCATGGCTTTTTTACAAGTGCCACAGTTAGGAATGCCATAGACTAAGATTAATTTCATTTTTTTAGATGGTGAATTTGAATATTCGTTGCGACAGTCTCCAATCTCAGCATAGCGGATTGGGGAAGGATAGCAACACCCAATTTTATTTCCCTCCTTCCTGATTCTTTATGTACTGTTTGAGCTTTTCGATAGTAGCTCCCCCTGTACTGGAAACATAGTAAGAG
>NZ_JBSZCP010000048.1:0-92125 GCF_054166785.1 Cyanobacterium sp. | reverse complement strand
GGATCACTAGGGGATCATCGTCATCCTATTCACATTCTAAAATTAATCGCTAAGATAAAAAATTAGTAGTAAAAAGGTTTGTTGAAAGTCACTACTTAAGTATTTTTTTTCCTTCTACCGATTCAACGGTTTCGTCTATTTCTAAGGTTATTTAATCTTTCCGAGTTCGTTTTATCTCAAATAAAAACAATATCAACCATTTCTTCGTGTCGTTTCCTGTATCAGTATCAACCTTTAATGTCAACTTTTTTTAATGAAAATTATGATTTTGTAGTTAAGAATACTAAAATATTAAAAAAATATAAAAAGAATCCTATTTTAATAGTCAAAAATGAGTTTTATTAGCTACATTAGGATTTAGACATTTATCTACTGCCCATTACATGAATTTAGTATTAACCATAACAAAACGATTAAAAAAAAGATGATTTATTAAATTATGTCCCTAGGCAGGATAAAAAGTGCGTTAAAAAGAGGAGTAACAACATGAACCAATTTACCAGTCCCCTCACCAAGGAAAATGACCAAATCAAACCCGAAACTGATGAAGCATCTTTTGAGGTGATTGCTCAATATTCTGATGAGACAGAGCAAAACGGCAAAAAGGTAAGGAGTAATCGCAGTAAATCAGAAGACTCCGTCGGGGCGTTTTTTAAAGAAATGGCTCGTTACCCTTTGTTAACGGCAACTGAAGAAGTAGAACTCGCTCAGGCTGTCAAGTTTTTAACAGAGTGTGAAGAAACACAACAAAAATTACATCATCAACTACAAAAAACCCCTTCAAAAATGGAATTAGCCCGTGCCATGGGCTTAGAAACAGAGCGTCAATTGGACAATCGCCTTTATAAAGGAAGGGTTGCCAAGCGCAAGATGATTCGCTCCAATTTACGTTTAGTAGTATCCATTGCCAAACGTTATTTAAACAGGGGTGTACCTTTTCTTGATCTAATTCAAGAGGGCGCCATTGGTTTAAATCGGGCGGCGGAAAAGTTTGATCCAGATAAGGGCTATAAGTTTTCTACCTATGCTTATTGGTGGATTCGTCAAGCTATTACCAGAACCATTGCCAATGACTCTCGTACTATCAGATTACCCATTCATATTGTTGAGAAGTTAAATAAACTTAAAAAGGCTCAACGGGAATTAAAACAAGATTTACAACGGAATCCGACAGAAATTGAATTGGCGGAGGAAATGGGTATTAATGAACAGGCGTTACATCAGTTGTTACAGTTGAAACGTCAATCCTTGTCTCTTAATCATCGTGTGGGTAAGGGAGAAGATACGGAGTTACTCGAATTATTGGAAGATACTAATTTACTGTTGCCTGAAGAAAAGATGAATGAGGCAATGATGAATCAAGAAATTGTTTCTGTGTTGGATGATGTTTTGAGTGGCAGGGAAAAAGAAGTTATTATCCTTCGCTATGGTTTATCCCATTCCAAGCCCCATACCCTAGAAGAGGTGGGACAAATGTTTGATTTATCCAGGGAAAGGGTACGTCAAATTCAAACAAAGGCTATGCGTAAGTTAAGAAGACCACAGGTTGCCAGAAGGTTAAAGGGGTGGTTAACCTAATTTTTTTTAACAATATTTTATGATTAAGTCAGGGATCTATATTTATGTAGATTTCCCTGATTTTTTTTAGTAAACATTTTTCTGTTAACAAATTAAAACAAAGGTTTGATTTCACATTCCATATAATTTAGTACAATAAAGCTATTATCAGTTAAAGTGCGATCGATTCCTCGTCTATTGCCATAAAATATTATGACTCAAAGCCCTGTTTCTTCTTCTGGAAAAAAATTAGAAAAGTTAAATACCGCCCTTGTAAGTCCGGATTATTTTAGTCCCTTCGGAAATAAGTTAATTCAATCTGGCTATATTGACAAAGATCAACTAAAAAATGCCCTAGTAGAGGTGAGGAACACTAAACAACCTCTGGTTAAGGTACTAGAGAGCATGACTCACAAGGCTTTATCTCCTGATTTGGTAAGGCAGTACAAGAAACACCATCTTTTTGAGTTAAAGATATTGTATGGGGTCGATTCTGTGGATCCTGATGCCGATGAAATTTCTTCGGATCAGATGACGGAGTTAATTGACTCGGTGGTAAATATTAAAGTGTGTCGCCGTCATAAGTTGTTGCCCATCCGCCGTATTAATACGGAAGATCCCCCCGTGCTTGTGATTGCGATGGTAGATCCTGATAACTTAGCTGCCCTCGATGAAGTACGCAAGTTAATTCGTCTTAAGGGTTTAGATTTACAAAGGATCGTGATTACGGAGGAGGATTACGATCGCCTATTACAAGTTTATTACAAAGAAGAAAGCGAAAAAAGACAAAAGGAAGAAGCCCTACAGGCAAAAAAAGCTCAAGACAAATTAGCAAACGTTGACGATGTCATTGATGATTTAAATTATGACAGCTTAGAAGAAAGTAAGGATGATAGTGATGATGCGGATTTAAGTTCTAATGATGCTAATCAAGCTCCCATCATTAAATTGGTGAATAAAGTAATGATTAAGGCTCTACAGGAGAGCGTTTCCGATATTCACATTGAACCCCAAGAGGAGCTTTTGCGGGTAAGAATGCGTAAGGATGGGGTATTGCAAGAGTTTTTCCGTCTGCCCCGTCACATTACCACAGCGGTGGTGGCAAGGTTCAAAATTATGGCAGAACTAGACATTGCCGAACGTCGTTTACCCCAAGATGGCAAAATTCGGCGGGTGTATCAAGGGCGTAATGTGGATTTTAGGGTAAATACCTTGCCTAGTCGTTATGGAGAAAAAGTTTGTTTACGGATTTTGGATAACTCGGCAACTCAGTTGGGTTTAGATTTCTTAATCAGTGACGAGGAAACTTTATTAAGGGTTCGGGAAATTGCCAGTCGTCCTTTCGGTCTAATTTTGGTAACAGGCCCCACGGGTTCGGGTAAATCTACAACCCTTTATTCGGTATTGGCGGAGAGAAATAAGCCCGGGGTAAATATCAATACGGCGGAAGATCCCATTGAATATGCCTTGCCCGGTATTACTCAGGTACAGGTAATTCGGGAAAAAGGAATGAACTTTGCTTCTATTTTACGGGCGTTTATGCGTCAAGATCCTGACATTATTCTGGTGGGTGAGACTAGGGACGTGGAAACTGCGAAAACGGCTATTGAGGCGGCTTTGACAGGACACCTTGTATTGACCACTTTACACACCAATGATGCGGCAGGGGCGATCGCCCGTCTCGATGAAATGGGGGTTGAGCCGTTCATGATTTCTGGGGCGTTACTGGGGGTTTTGGCTCAAAGGTTAATGCGTCGTGTCTGTACTCAATGTAGGCAAGAATATACCCCAAGCAAAGAGGAATTAGCTCGTTTTGGTTTAAATGCTTCTGGGGAACAATCGGTAACTTTCTATAAAGCAAATACCCTTACGGGGGATGCCCTTCAAGAAGCGGTTAATAATGGCACGGTTTGCTCAAAATGCGGTGGCTCAGGATATAAGGGCAGAGTCGGGGTATATGAATTTATGGTTATTACCGAAACTCTCCAAAAATTAATTAATAAAGGGGCTACCACAGACTTGATCAAAGAAACGGCAGTGGAGGAAGGCATGACCACTATTTTGGCCTACAGTCTTAACTTAGTAAGGCAAGGACATACTACCCTAGAAGAAGTGGAAAGGGTTACGTTTACAGACTCTGGTTTAGAATCGGAGTTAAAATCTAAGCGTAAAAGTTCCCTTACCTGTCAAAATTGTGGGGCTGAATTACAACAGGAATGGATGGACTGCCCCTATTGTATGACTCCTCGCTTTAGTGATTAGATCCTCATTTTCATGATCTTTGCGATCGCCCATAGCCATATAAAAATAGTTATCCTATGAATCTTGACCTACAAAAAGCCATTGAAAATTTAACCATCGAAGCGGATTGGGTAGGGCTGAGGTATGTATGGGAAAAAAGTAGGACTCACAGATTTCGTGATGGCTTACCCCAACACCACAGCAGAAAAATAAACCGAGGAATCATGGCAGAAGTGTTAGTTAATGGGCAGATGGGCTACTGTGCCACCAATCGTCTTGATTTTGATAGTATTCAACGGGCGGTTAACAATGCCAAACAACAGGCTATCTCGGCTCACAAATGGGGCATTTTTAGTTTTGACAGTAATATTCGTCCCCCTAGTCAGGGAAATTATCAATCGGTGGTACAAAATCCCCTTGATTCTCTCTGTGTCCAAGATATAAATGATTTACTCATTCAGGTATGTGAGACTTTAAAAGTATCTTCCATGGTGGTAAAAACCACAGCTTTGGCAATGATAAATGAAATAGAGCATCATTTTGTCAGTAGTAATGGTTCTAATATTTATCAGCAGTTTTCCATGGTGTCAACGGATTATGGGGCAGTGGCACAAGATGGTAATCTCATTCAAAAACGCAGTGATAATGGAATGTTGGCAAGGTGTTATCAAGGGGGAGCAGAAATTATCAAACCTTCCCTGATTTTACAACGGGCTAGGCAAATCGGCGAAAGTGCGATCGCCCTTATCCATGGTCAAGAATGTCCTAATATAAAAACAACCCTTGTACTAGCTCCCGATCAAATGATGTTACAAATCCATGAGAGCGTAGGACATCCCCTCGAATTAGACCGCATTTTAGGAGATGAAAGAAACTATGCAGGTAGTAGCTTCGTAAAACTAGAAGACTTTGGTAATTTAGCCTATGGCTCCGAAAAAATGAATATTACCTTTGACCCCACCTTTAAAGGAGAATTAGCCAGTTATGGGTTTGACGATACAGGCATCGAAGCCCAACGACAACACCTAATTAAAGACGGCATACTTTTAAGGGGTTTAGGAAGCCTTGAAAGCCAAGCTAGGGCAAAAGTGGAAGGAGTTGCCAACAGTAGGGCTAGTTCATGGAATCGACCCCCCATTGACCGCATGGCTAACTTAAACTTGGAATCGGGGGATAATAATTTTCAGGAGTTGATTAGTGATATTGAATACGGAATTTATATGGAGTCCAACCGCTCATGGTCCATCGATGATTACCGTAACAAATTTCAATTTGGTTGCGAATATGCCCGTCTCATTGAAAATGGTCAACTAACCAAAACCTTACGGAATCCTAATTACCGAGGTGTCACCCAACATTTTTGGCACGACCTAAGCGCCGTAGGGGACGAATCCACCAAAGACGTTTTTGGTACTCCCATATGTGGTAAAGGCGAACCAAATCAAATGATTCGAGTCGGACACGCTTCCCCTGTTTGTGTGTTTAATGATATTGAAGTTTTCGGAAGCAGGTAAATTTCTGTTTCTTGACCAAAAAATAAAGGAACCAAAATTATGATTTGACAGTGGTTTTATGACCCCAAAAACCTTCATATTTAGTGACAGCAATATCTCCCAAAACTTTTGTTTGACAAGCCAAACGTAAATCTCGATCAGAAGAGTGGGGCGGAAAAGAGCGTCTAGCCTTATCTTTCCAATTAGGTGAATTTACCTCTCCTTGGATTTGCACGGCACAAGTACCACAGCTACCGATACCCATACAGTTAATATACTTTGCCTTACCGTTGTATAGGGGAGCATCATTTTGGAGTAAAACCTTGCGTAAATTGTCTCCGACTTGACAACTAATATTTTTTCCTTGAAATTGAATGATGGGCATAATTAAGTAATGGATAAATCTTTATTATGGGTTTGCCCCCGTTCATTGTCAACTTCTAATAGCGTTTCATCATCCTTGCCATTTGTCGCTCATCATCTCGGCGCTTGATGGTTTCCCTTTTATCATGGAGTTTTTTCCCTTTACCTAAACCCAAATTAATTTTAATCCAGTCTCCTTTAAGGTACATTTTTAGGGGAACTAAGGTTAATCCCTGTTGTTCTAGTAAACCTATTAATTTGTTGATTTCTTTTTTGTGTAATAGTAATTTGCGATCGCGCTTAGGTTCATGGTTAAAATACTGCCCTGCGGTTTGGTGGGGGGCAATGTGAACATTCATCAACCATGCTTCCCCATTACGAATCAAACAATATCCATCTCTCAAATTCACTTTTCCAGCCCTGACGGATTTAACTTCTGTACCGCCTAACTGGATTCCTGCTTCATAGGTATCTAAAATCTCGTATAGGTATCTGGCTTGACGATTATCACTTATAACTTTAATTGGTTTTTTTTCTACCATAAACAAGTTTTATTTGGTCTGCAATCTTACTATTATAACCTCATTTCAGGGCAATTATGGATGGGTTAAGGTTTCACATTTCCAGCACCACCAAACTTTGTTGGTTTATCAAGAATTTTGGGTATAAAACCCCGTCATTGATTAACGCTACGCCAAACCAAATTCTTTGAGGGCTGGTAAAAAATTATTATTTTCATGGCTGGGACGACTTAATTTTATTAGGGCAAATCTTTGTAAATCTGTCAAGTTTTTCCACTGATTAATTTCTAGCTTTATTTTAAATTCTTGGGCTTTTTCGATGATTTGCGGTGGTATTATATCTTTTTTTTGCCATAGTGGATGGGATTCAATTGCTAATGTTTTGGCATATTCTCCTGTTTTTTTGTGTACTAAGTCTTGTAAAAAAGTAGCGTATTCTTTAGCTTCAGACGGATTTAAGCAAGTTTTTTTTACTAATGTGTCTCTTTCTTCTAGGGTGAATTGATGCCAATGGGTGAGTTTTAGCTTAACTCCACAGGTGTCTAACTTCATTCTCACGGCTAGGGGAATACAACGGAGAGACTCTACAAAATCAGCTTCAAATTGAAAAAAATCGGTCATGGGCGATCGCACTTTAAAAAATACTATTAAAATTAAATACTATCGGAAATTGTGAATTAAAATAAACAAAAAAATATTAAACAGAAAAAAGAGGGGCTTAAGTGTTTAAAGATAAGCCAATAGATTTAGGATGTGAATATCCTTGCCCTTGTCGTCGAGAGGGAACATTAGAACCCATAACCCTAACAGAAGCCTTAGGTTGTAATCGCTGTCAGCAAATATTTGTCACCGATGAAGAAAACTACTATCTAAAACCTGCCGTCAACTTATCACCATACAAAAAAAAATGGTCTTGGAATGGCAAAAAATGGATATTGCACCGTGAAAAACTTTCTAAAAACTACTTATTTTTTCTGCTATGGTTTACTATTGGTATGACTTCCATATTATTAGTTTTTTCCTTGGTAAGTCCTATTCCTTGGCTAGTGGGAAGTATTATGATTATCTCTTCTGTATTGATCATCTTTCTGTTGCCATACAGATATTAAAATTTTTCAGGTTATAACCGCAAATTCTATGACAGAATCCATTGAAAAAAGGGTAAAAAAAGCCCATCAAGCATTCCTCGAAATGAGCAAAGCAAAAGGAATTGAACGCTCCTTGGCGGTGTCATTAATGGCAAAAAAACTAGAGGATTGTTTTGATGATATTCTTCAGGCAAACACCCTCGATTTAGAAATTAGTCGGGAAATGGCGGTGCCAGATTTAATCTTAGACTGGTTAAAACTTACTCCCCAAAGGCTAGAAGCCGCCGTAGAGATATTAAAAACCTTAGCAGAATTACCCGATCCTTTTCAAAAAGTAATTAACGCCCCCTACCAAGTAACCTATTGTCAAAATTACTCCCAATTAATGCCCCTTGGGGTAATTGCCATGGTGTATGAGGCTTTACCCGATTTAGCCATTATCGCCGCAGGATTGACCATCAAAACAGGTAATAGTCTAATTTTAAGGGGTGGTAGTGAATCGAGTAATACCAACACGATTATTTCTCAAATATTGCAAGTAGCCCTAGAGGAAGCTGATTTTCCTTCTAGTTGTATCGAGTTTTTACCTTCTGAACAAGGTTATTCTATCCAAGATTTAATCACTCAGGATCAATACTTAAATTTAATTATTCCCTACGGGCGCCCTAGTCTCATTCAACAGGTGACGGAAATGGCTACTGCCCCTGTGTTAAAGTCTGCCATGGGTAATTGTTATTTATACTGGTCTTTATCTAGTGATCTGGATTTAGTTAGATCTGTTATTGTGGATAGTCATGGTAGTTTACCAGATCCTGTAAATGCCATCGAAAAGGTTTTAATCAATAGTCAACAAAAATCTACCTCTATTACTCGCCTTTTTAACCATCTTCAGGAAAACGATTTTGTTTTAAAGGGTGATAGTGCTTTAGTGGAGGAATTTCCCGATTATCTTACCCTTGCCAAAGATTCTTCATGGCATGAGCCTTTTTTAACTAAAACCATCGCCTTTAGACGTACAGATGACCTACAAAGTGCGATCGCCTATATCAACGAATATAGCAGTGGTCATGCCAATTGTCTAGTTACCGACTCTTACCAAGAAGGACGTATTTTTGCCATGGAAGCCGATAGCGCCCTAGTATATATCAACTCATCCCCTCGTTTTTATCGTTATTTACAAGGGAGTAATTCTGTATTTTTAGGAGTTTCTAACCAAAAAGGGCATCGTCGAGGATTAATCAGTCTCGAAACCTTTACAACTCTTAAACAAATTGTCGTAGGAGATGGACAAATGTAAAAGTATTTTATGTTTTTTGACCCACTCAAAAAAATCTTGATAAAATTGAGAGTAAATTGGGGAAAGAATCATGACAGTACAGAAAAAAAATAAACTAGGGCTTGGTTGTTTAGGAGTTTCTTTACTGGTAGTGGTGGGGGCAGGGCTCGGTTACTATTTTGGTCGTAGAATGTTATTGGGAGAAGAATTAACTCCCCTACGAGGCTCTCAGATTATTCCAGCGGATGCCATCGCCACTGGTTTTATCTCCACAAATATTAATGATTGGCAAAAACTAGAGCAATTCGACACCTTTAATGCGAGGGAAGTTATCGAGGAAACTTGGCAGGAATGGCAGGATGAGTTAAGCCAGGGAGAGACTCCCATCAATTACCAAGAAGATATTGAGCCATGGTTGGGGGGGTTAATGATAGCCCTTTTACCGAATATAAATGATATTGATGAGCCTCATATTGCATTGGTGGCAGGGATAAAAAATAAACTCAAAGCAAGGGATTTTTTACAGAAAGTACAAGATAATCCCGATAGTGAGGTTATGGAAAGTGAATATCAAAATATTACGGTTTATCAAATTATTTCCGCAGATAATCCTGAAGGGATGTGGTTTACTTTTTTTGATAGTCAGTTGGTGATGGGGGATACCCAAACGGTTGTGGAAGAGGTTATTGATACCTATCGGGGTGCCAATTCTATTGCCCAAGTAAAACAAGCCAATGAAGCGACTAACCAAAAACTGAGGGAAAATAATCCTTTATTTCAGGTTTATATTACCGACTATAACTATTTTATTGGGGATGTGGCGCAATCTTTTGATTTACCAGACTCGGTGACAATTCCTATTATTGAAACTACGGCGACTACCCTTGATATTCAAGATCATGGTCTTAATCTTAGTACCATTATTGGTTTATCTCAACCTTTAGATCCTGAAATTAATGTTACTACTACCCATAAATTGGTTAATAATATTGCCGATGATGCTATTTTTATGGTGGATGGTATTGCCCTTAAAAATATTTGGCAACAGGTTGATTTAAACCGTCAATTAATCCCTGAGTTAGATCAATCTATTGCTTTACTAGAGTCTTTTACTCAAACTTTTTTTAATCTCAATTTACAGGATGATATTTTTGCTTGGTTAGATGGAGAGTTTGCCTTTGCTTTATCCATTGATGAAAATAATTCCTTTGCGGATACTGGTTTAAAGGGTTTATTTTTAATGGAAACGAGCGATCGCACTTTGGGGGAAAGCACCATTGCTAACCTAGAAAGATTGACTGGTTTTGATCCATCTTTACAAATAAATAAGGAAGAAAATAATGGTATTTCATCTACAAAATTAATAACCGATCAAGGTCAATTATTATCCTATGGTTGGTTTGAAAATAATCGCTTTTTCTTAAATTTAAGTCAGGAACAAAATATTGACACTATCATTAATAGTAATGCCTCTTTAAATAATAATCAAAATTTTACCTTAACTACCCAAACTTTACCTAGAAATAACTTTGGATACGTATTTTTCGACATAGAAAAAACTGTTAATATTCTCAATGAATTTGACCCCTCCTTATTAGAAGATGCCCCCACTGAAAGCCAACAAATTATTAACGCCCTCAAGGGAATAGCCATCACAAGCTCTAGTAATACTCCCAATACTAACCAACTTGATATAAATATCTCTCTGCAAAAGAGAAATTAAATTCCCCCATTTTCCCATGCCTCCATGAGAAACCATATCTAAAATCAGCAACATCAAAATGCTAAACTAAGTAATATTGCCCATTATCAATTGTCAATTTTCAATTATCAATTACCTAAATGTCTTTTGTTGGCTTACATATACACACCGACTATAGCTTACTAGATGGTGCATCCCAGATTCCTTCCCTCGTAGAAAAAGCAGTAGAATTAAAGATGCCTGCGATCGCCATTACCGATCACGGAGTGATGTATGGTGCCATTCAACTGATCAAAAATTGCCTTAACAAACCCATAAAACCCATTATTGGCAATGAAATGTACGTCATCAACGACGACATTACCCAATATCATAAAGGAATCAAAAAATTCCATCAAATCGTCCTCGCCAAAGATAAACAAGGATATAAAAACCTAGTTAAACTTACCACCATTTCCCACCTACAGGGGATGCAAGGTAAAGGAATATTTTCCCGTCCCTGTATTAATAAAGAATTACTAGAGCAATACCACGAAGGTTTAATTGTTACCAGTGCTTGTTTAGGGGGGGAAATGCCCCAAGCTATCCTTAAAGGAGATTATAAAAGAGCCAGAGAAGTAGCCAAATGGTACAAAAGAGTATTTAAAGATGATTTTTACCTCGAAATTCAAGATCACGGCTCAAAAGAAGATCGTATCGTTAACGTAGAATTAGCGAAAATTAGCCAAGAATTAGACATCAAAATTATCGCCACCAACGACTCCCATTTTCTCTCCTGCTATGACGTGGAAGCCCATGATGCCCTTCTTTGTATTAACACCAAGAAAAGTATCGACGAAGTAAAAAGACTCCGTTATTCAGGCACAGAATACCTTAAATCAGAGGCAGAAATGAAACTGCTATTTAGGGATCATCTTGAACCTGAAATTGTGGAAAGGGCGATCGCCAATACCCTTGAAATTGCCGACAAAATAAAACCCTACAACGTCCTCGGAGAGCCAAGAATCCCTAACTTCGACATCCCCAGTGGACACACCCCAGAAAGCTACCTCGAAGCCGTCACCTGGGAAGGATTGATGGAAAGATTCAACTGTCGTCAGAAAAGCGAAATCACCCCAGAATACCGAGAAAGACTTGAGTATGAGCTACGGATGATGGAAACCATGGGTTTTTGTACCTATTTCCTCGTAGTTTGGGACTATATTAAATACGCCAGAGATAATGACATTCCCGTAGGCCCGGGGCGTGGCTCGGCAGCGGGTTCATTGGTAGCCTATGCCCTAGGTATTACTAATATTGACCCTGTCCACCATGGCTTACTATTCGAGCGCTTCCTGAACCCAGAGCGTAAATCCATGCCTGATATTGATACGGATTTTTGTATTGATAAAAGGGATCAAATGATCAAATATGTTACCGCCAAATATGGTGAAGATAAAGTAGCTCAAATTATCACCTTCAACAGGATGACCTCTAAAGCCGTTTTAAAAGACGTTGCTAGGGTTTTGGATGTACCCTACTCCGAAGCCGATGAAATGGCAAAAATGATTCCCGTAGCCCGGGGAAAACCAGCAAAACTAAAGGTGATGGTATCCGATGACACTCCCACTCCCGAATTTAAAGAAAAGTATGATAACGAACCTCGAGTCAAAAAATGGTTAGACATGGCCATGCGCATCGAGGGAATGAATAAAACCTTTGGTGTCCATGCAGCGGGGGTAGTAATTTCCAGTGAGCCATTGGATGAAATTGTACCCTTACAAAAAAATAATGAAGGCTCAGTAATTACTCAATATTTTATGGAGGATTTAGAATCTTTAGGACTTCTGAAGATGGACTTTTTGGGCTTAAGAAACCTAACCACCATCCAAAAAACAGCGGAGTTAATTAAATCCCATCGTAACATTGATATAAATGTAGATGATTTACCCCTTGGGGAAAGAAAAGCCTTACAAATTTTGCAAAAAGGCACCAGTAAGAAGTTACCGAGGGATGTAGCACTTACCCATAATCTTTTGGAAAGGGGAGATTTACAGGGAATTTTTCAGCTAGAGTCTGACGGCATGAAACAAATTGTACGGGATTTGAAACCGTCGGGAATTGAGGATATTTCTTCTATTTTGGCGCTGTATCGCCCCGGCCCTCTCGATGCTGGATTAATTCCCATTTTTATTAATCGTAAACATGGTAGGGAAGCTATTACCTATGAGCATGAGTTGCTTCAACCTATCCTTAAGGAAACCTATGCGGTGTTGGTATATCAAGAGCAAATTATGAAAATGGCTCAAGACTTGGCTGGTTATTCCCTTGGGGAAGCGGACTTATTACGCCGTGCCATGGGTAAGAAAAAGGCATCGGAAATGGCGAAGCACCAAGAAAAGTTTATTGATGGTTCCATGAAAAATGGGGTATCCAAGGAAATTGCCGAGAGTTTATTTGACCAGATGGTAAAGTTTGCGGAGTATTGTCTGAGTTATGATACGGAAATTTTGACGGTGGAATATGGGGTTTTACCCATTGGGAAAATTGTGGAGGAACAGATCCAATGTACTGTGTATAGTGTAGATCAAAACGGTTTTGTATATACCCAGGCGATCGCCCAGTGGCACCATAGGGGCGAAAAAGAAATATTTGAATACGAACTAGAAAACGGCGCCATTATCAAGGCAACGAAAGATCATAAAATAATGACCACAGACCATCAAATGTTACCCATTGACCAAATCTTTGAGGAGGGTTTAGACTTGTTTATGGCTTCTTTTTAAAAATAAAATAAGGGAGTATGAGGCAAAATTTTAAAGGAAAGGTAAAAGAAAAATCTTAAACCCTACCGACAAAAAAGCCCCATAACACCTTCCCTAAACCTAGGCTTGAAGAGCTAATTCTACAACCTTTTTGAATGCTTCCATATCTTGGACAGCCAAAAGAGCCAACATTTTACGATTAAGAGAAATATTAGCCTTGTCTAGTTTATAAATTAACTGACTATAACTAATGCCATTCATTCTAGCCGCAGCATTTACACGGGTAATCCAAAGACGACGAAAATCTCTTTTTTTCTTACGACGGTCACGATAAGCATTACGTAACGCTTTCATTACCTGTTGATTAGCAATGCGAAATAGCTTAGAATGGGAGCCTCTAAAACCTTTCGCTAGTTTTAAAACCTTATTACGTCTTTTACGGGCGACGTTACCTCTTTTAACTCTACTCATTTTTTTACAATTAAATTAATATTACAAACTTTAATGGGGAGAAAATATCACTTATTTAGTGCCATAGGGAAGCATTAAACGTACTTCTTTTTCGTCACTTTCATGGACTAAAGTCATATTGCTGAGACGACGACGTTTTTGTTCTGCACTTTTATGCTCTAACAAGTGATTTTTGTTGGCTTTACGGCGCATGATTTTTTTTCCGCTTCCAGTAATACGAAAACGTTTAGCAGCGGATTTTTTAGTTTTTACTTTAGGCATAGTTTTTTCTAAATTAGCACAATTTACTATTATACGATTTTTTATGGTCATCTTGGCGAAGATAAACCACAATTACTCAGAAAGGATAATTTTTTTTGGAAAATTATAGTTTTACTTCAATGTCAACCCCAGCAGGTAAATCTAATTTCATCAAAGCATCGATGGTTTTTGAGGAGGGTTGATAAATATCGATCACACGACGATGGGTACGGGTTTCAAAGTGTTCTCTGGAGTCTTTGTCAACGTGGGGAGATCTTAGTACACAGTAGATTTTACGCTTTGTGGGGAGAGGAATAGGACCTACTGGCTTTGCGTTGGTGCGGTTAGCCGTTTCAACAATTTTGGTACAAGAAGTATCGAGTAAACGACGATCAAATGCTTTTAAACGGATACGAATTTTTTGTTGTTGTAAGGTTGCCATGATTTTAGTTATTTTACTGGGATTAATTTTTCAAGGTACTAATTAATTGAGAATTGATAATTAAGAATTGATAATGTATAAAAGTTTTTATCAGTCTGAATTATCTTTTTAGTAGGGATAAAATTAGGGCGCACAGAGAGATTAATCTAAGTTACGCCCCAATCATTATTTAATGCTTCCTACTGTAAAATTTTGGCTACAGCACCCGCACCGATGGTACGACCACCTTCACGAATAGCGAAACGCATTCCTTGTTCGATCGCAATGGGGTTGATTAATTCAACGGTCATTTTGATGCGATCGCCAGGCATTACCATTTCAGCAGCGCTACCATCATCAGCGGTGAAGTCACTGATGGTTCCGGTTACGTCAGTCGTACGAACGTAGAACTGAGGACGGTATCCGGGGAAGAAAGGAGTATGACGACCACCTTCTTCTTTCTTGAGTACATAAACCTCAGCTTCAAACTTGGTGTGAGGAGTAATGGAGGAAGGTTTTGCCAATACCATACCGCGCTCGATGTCTTCTTTTTGAACACCACGAAGTAATAAACCTACGTTATCTCCAGCCATACCTTCGTCCAAGGTTTTTTGGAACATTTCTACCCCAGTTACGGTGGTGTTGCGGGTGTCACGAATACCTACTAATTCTACGGTTTCGCCCACTTTAACTCTACCACGTTCGATACGACCAGTGGCAACGGTACCACGACCAGTGATGGAGAATACGTCTTCTACAGCCATCAAGAAAGGCTTGTCAACGTCACGCTCAGGGGTGGGGATGTAGCCATCTACTTCATCCATGAGGGTCCAAATTTTGTCGGTCCACTCATTTTCACCTTTTTGAGTTTTGGGATTAGCAGTCATTTGTTCTACAGCTTTTAGTGCAGAACCAGAAACGATGGGAATATTGTCTCCATCAAAACCGTATTCGCTTAAAAGTTCACGAACTTCTAACTCAACCAATTCTAATAACTCTTCATCATCCACTTGGTCTTGTTTGTTTAAGAACACAGCTAGGTTAGGTACACCAACCTGTCTGGCTAAAAGGATGTGTTCACGAGTTTGGGGCATAGGACCATCGGCGGCAGATACTACTAAGATAGCTCCGTCCATTTGAGCCGCACCAGTGATCATGTTTTTAACATAGTCAGCGTGTCCGGGGCAGTCAACGTGGGCGTAGTGACGACCGGGGGTTTCGTATTCTACGTGGGCGGTATTGATGGTGATACCACGGGCTTTTTCTTCAGGAGCCGCATCGATTTCATCATATTTACGAGCTTTAGCTTGACCAGCCGCAGATAAGGTTAAGGTGATAGCGGCGGTTAGGGTAGTTTTACCGTGGTCAACGTGACCGATAGTACCAATATTAACGTGAGGTTTCGTTCTTTCAAATTTTTCCCGTGCCATTTTCTTTGTTTTTTCCTAATTTAAGTAATAAATTTATACGTATCCTGTATTTTTGGTAATAATACCTTGAGCTACATTTTCGGGAACTTCAGAGTATTTACTGAATTCCATGCTAAATATACCACGTCCTTGGGTCTTAGAACGAATATCTGTGGCATAACCGAACATTGTTTCTAAGGGAACTTTAGCAGACACCTTTGCGAGAGTGCTTTCTGTTTCCATTCCTTCGATAATGCCTCGACGAGAATTGAGATCCCCGATAATATCACCGACATAATTGTCGGGTACTTCTACCTCAACCTTCATCGTAGGTTCTAGCAAGACTGGTTGTGCTTTCTTCACTGCATCTCTAATTGCCATGGACCCAGCAATTTTAAACGCCATTTCGGAAGAATCCACATCATGATAAGAACCATCAATCAAAGTGACTTTTACATCAATAAGAGGATAACCAGCTATGATACCAGATTCACAGGCTTCTTTAACACCCTGTTGCACGGAAGGAATGTACTCTTTAGGAATTGCACCCCCAGTAATCTTGGAGACAAACTCAAAACCACTTCCTTCTTTTGCTGGTTCAACTTCGATCACTACGTGACCATATTGCCCTTTACCACCACTTTGACGGATAAATTTTCCCTCTGTTTGTACGGCTTTACGGATTGTTTCTCGATAGGCTACTTGGGGTTGACCCACGTTAGCACCGACTTTAAATTCCCGTAACATCCGATCCACCAGAATTTCTAAATGTAACTCTCCCATTCCTGCGATTACCGTTTGGTTAGTTTCGGGGTTGATACTAACTTTGAAGGTGGGATCTTCGTCAGAAAGAGATTGCAAGGCTTTGGATAGTTTATCCATATCCTGCTGAGTTTTTGGTTCTACCGCCACTGAGATTACAGGCTCAGGCACATAGAGAGATTCGAGAATGATCGACTCACTATCATCACATAGTGTATCACCTGTGGTGGTATTTTTCAAGCCGATCGCCGCCCCTAAATCTCCTGCCCTCAGTTCCTCTACCTCTATCCTGTCATTGGATTTGAGAATAATTAAGCGAGAAATACGCTCCTTAATATTTTTGGTAGAGTTGTAAATATAGCTACCTTTGGTAAGAACACCAGAGTATATTCTGAGAAAGGTTAACCTGCCAAAAGGATCCGATGCGATCTTAAAGGCAAGGGCCGAAAAGGGTTCTTCATCCCCTGCATGGCGTTCTCCTTCTTCACCACTGGGTAAAATCCCTTTGATAGCAGGGACTTCGTTGGGGGCAGGAAGGTAATCTACCACGGCATCTAGTAGCAGTTGAACTCCTTTATTTTTAAAAGCAGAGCCACAGAGCATGGGCATCAAAGTTCCCTTGAGGGTTCCTTGACGAATAGCTTGTTTTATTTCGGCTTCGCTAATCTCTTCTTCTGCTAAATATTTTTCTAGTAAGGCTTCGTTAGACTCAGCGATCGCCTCTATGAGATAACCCCGATATTCCTGAGCTAACTCTTTGACCTCGTCAGGGATGTCCACTTCTTTGATCTGTTTACCCAAGTCATCCTCATAGATTTTAGCCTTCATTTTGACCAAATCTACGATGCCAGAAAAACCATCTTCACTACCAATGGGAATTTGAATTGCCACGGCAGGAGCTTGAAGTCTTTCCTTAACCTGTTCATAAACACGAAAAAAGTTAGCCCCTGTACGATCCATTTTGTTTACAAAGGCAATACGAGGCACATGATAACGATTCGCTTGGCGCCAAACAGTTTCCGACTGAGGCTGAACCCCACCCACTGAGCAAAACACCGCAATTACCCCATCTAATACCCGCATAGAGCGCTCTACTTCGATGGTAAAATCCACGTGACCAGGGGTATCAATAATATTGATATGATGTCCTCGCCAATCGGTACTAATGGCCGCAGCGGTGATGGTGATTCCTCTTTCCCGTTCTTGTTCCATCCAATCAGTGACGGCATTACCGTCATGGACTTCGCCTATTTTATGAACGATACCAGAATAGAATAAAATCCTCTCTGTCGTGGTAGTTTTTCCCGCATCAATATGGGCTGCGATGCCTATATTGCGAATTTTTTCTAGGGGAATGGAACGGGTCACAGTTACCTCCTGCTGTCGAAATCTGTACTAGAATTTTGAGCTTAAATAAAAACTATTTACAATTTTACACTTTTCTTAACATAACTTCTTATTTTTTGATAATAAAATCGGTTATGGAGTCAAAAAGGGCGAATAAACTGTATTTAGTATCTGTAGTGAGCAAATGCTTTGTTTGCCTCAGCCATTTTATGGGTTTCTTCTCTTTTCTTGATAGCTCCCCCAGTTTCATTGGCTGCATCCATGATCTCGTTAGCGAGTTTCATAGACATAGTTCTACCGCTTCTTTTACGGGAGAATTGAATCAACCAACGCAAAGCAAGACTACTACCACGGGAAGGTCTTACTTCCATAGGAACTTGGTAGGTAGCACCACCAACCCTTCTGGCTTTAACTTCCACGAGGGGAGTTAAGTTTTTGATGGCTTGTTCAAAGGTTTCCATGGGGTCAGCACCAGTCCTCTCGCCAATAATCGCCATGGCATCATAAAGAATTGTGGCAGCTAAGGATTTTTTGCCATCTTTCATGATGCGACGAATAGTCATGCTGACTAAACGACTGTTATATACTGCATCAGGTGGAACTTCCACCACTTTAGCTTTACTTCTACGAGACATTTTCTATATCCTAAAATTTATTTACTTCATTTATGCTTTAGGACGTTTTGCTCCGTACTTAGAGCGTCCTTGTTTTCTGTCTTTTACACCAGTAGCATCTAGTGTTCCTCTAACGATGTGGTATCTTACTCCGGGTAAATCTTTTACCCTTCCGCCTCTGATCAAGACTACAGAGTGTTCCTGAAGGTTATGACCAATACCTGGAATATATGCAGTAACTTCAAAACCAGAAGTTAGGCGAACCCTTGCTACTTTTCTAAGAGCAGAGTTAGGTTTTTTTGGGGTGGTGGTATATACCCTAGTACAAACACCACGACGCTGAGGACATTCTTTTAATGCTGGAGATTTTGTCTTTTTCTGGATGGAGGATCTTTCACTCCGAATTAGTTGTTGAATAGTTGGCATGAGGTATGCTTTTTATACACTATTTTATGTATATATAAATATAGTTTGCCCTAGGATAATTTCTAGTGACAATCTCTGATCATACCCCACTTTTTCTTTTTTTGTCAATTGTTTTGTAATTAGTGGGTGCGGAAACAATTGACCATTAACCGTGGGCAATTAACAATTATATTTATTCCTTGTTGCCTTGATAAAGAGATAATTAACTAATTTCGGTAACCATTGACAATAAATGAAACTCTTTGGGCTATATTGGTGGCGTGGTCTGCCATTCTTTCGAGATAACGAATAACCAAGATTAGGAGTACGATGGGTTCTACTATACCGGGTACATTTTCTTGGTAAGCTAGACGGGCATAGAGGTTGTCGTAAGCGTCATCGATGGTGTCATCGAGAAATTTTATTTTTTCCCCTGCTTCGGCATCTAATTCTGTAAGGGCGACAATACTTTTGGCTACCATGAGTTGGGCTTGTTGAGACATGGTGGCTATTTCTTTCATACAGGGGTGAGGGGGATACAGTATGAGCCTTTGGGATATTTCCCCTAAGTCTTGGGCGTAGTCTCCGATGCGCTCTAAGTCTCGCACCAGTTGCATGAAGGCACTGAGGATGCGTAAGTTTTTGGGGGAGGGGCTTTGGCTGGTTAAAATATTGGAGCAATCTAGTTCTATTTGACGGTAATATTTGTCTATTTCTTGGTCTTGAATAACTATTTTTTGGACTGCTTCTAACTCTTGCTCAAATAAGGCTCGGTGGCTATATCGAAAGGATTCTTCTACTAATGCTCCCATTCTAAGGACATCTTGGGCTACTTGACTGGTTTTTTTTTGTAGCCTGATGTTGTCTCCTACTTTTATTTGTTCTGATAATGCTATTTGTTGTTGTAATGATACCACTTTATCTTTGCTCCAATTTTTCAAGCCCTATTAACATTAATAGCAGGAAAAAGTTAAACTGATATTAAGGTTGTTTACTTATTTTATTTTAAGGGCGATCGCACTGGCACTCAAAAAAGCACCTTCAACTTTACCAGATAGACACCAATCACCACAGACACCTAACCCTGCTTGGGCATCATAATAATAACCTCGCTCATTAATCCTTTCAGGCAAAGCATAACGCCAAAGATGCAAAGAATTGTAATGAAAGGCGGAAAACTTTAAGCCAAAAACCTCCTCGGTTTGTGTTAACAAATCCTGACTTATGCTTTCTCGATCATGATCCAGATGATCCATGGCATAGTTAAAGTTAGATTGAATAACAATGGCACCACCATCTCCACGATGGGGCTTAGTATCATTAGCACTTACCCACCCCAAAACGGGATGAACAAATCTTACGCCATCAAAAGGTAATGGGATTGTTTTTTTGGGAATAACCATTAGAGTAAAGCAAGGAAGCATTTTTATTTCGGTAATTTCCCCCTTAAAAGTACAGTCATCGGGTAATAAATCTGCCGTTTGGCTAGGGGGGGCCGTAATAACCACCGCATCATAATCACCATAACTATGATCGTTATCATCTACCAATGTCCAACTATCCTTATTTTTGGATATAGATACAATTCGGGTTTTTAGTTTAACAGTGGTGTCACCGCTTAAATATTTACAAAGACGATTCATGGCTTCATTCGGCACATATCTAATTTTTGCAGACTTATCCTCTATAAACGTCCCATTTTCCCACGAAGCAAATTTACCATTCCAAGGTTGCATTACCTCTCCATAAATGCTGATAAACTCTTGAAACTGACTATTACTTAAACCAAAATATTGAGTCCCATGATCAATATAACCCCAGTCAGTGCGACGGCTAGACATTCTACCCCCTACCCCTCTTGCTTTATCAAAGACTTGAACATCTACCCCTTTTTCTTGAAGTTTGGCAGCTAGGGTTAAACCTGATATTCCTGCACCGATGATGGCTATTTTATTGGTCATAGTTTTTTTTATTTGAAGGGTAAAAAATTAGCGATATATTACTTAATTTTACAACCTAAAACATTGATTTTTATTTTTTTTTAGTCAATTCTAATTATGTCAAAATTGCTAAGGCTTCCGATGCCAACTATATATTAAGTAATGCGAATAAACTCAAATAAATATTAAGGGTTTCTCATACTAGCTCCTTTATCACAGATAATAAAGGTATAAGGATAAGATAACAAAGCAAAATTATCTTTAAATTCTTATATATTAACTTAGGAGGAATTGTCCTATGAATATTTTAAGAATGTTAGAAGCGATTACCAGTTATTTAACGGAGGGTTTTATGATGATTTTTAGCCCTCAAGAAAATGAACTACCAGAGATAGGAGTTCAGCCTTTTGAATGTGTGCCTTACTCCGAGTCAAGGTAATTATCCATTGATTACACTGAAAGGGGTTTTAACCCCTATTTTTTATCTTTCTTCAACGAAAAAGATCGGTCGTAGATTAGGATCTACTTTATAGGTATTATCTTTCATTACTCTTCTGGAGGATTTGGGGTCAAATGTGGTGGAAAAATTCTCTTCTAATCTTTGAACTCTTGGGGATACTTTATTAATTTCTGCTTCGATTTGGCTAATTTGTGATTGTTGAATATCGTTGTAAGGTAATAGGTTTTTTACGCTGGTGATAGAAAAGGCAATAATACCTAGATTAAGTCCTATTTTAAAAACATTTTCAAGACTACGGTAAAGGCAATATTGTCTCAGTTGTTTTTTTGCTTCTTTTTCTTGTCTTTCTAAGAAAACGCTGTCAATGGTATTGTTGATAGGTTTATTTTTTTTAAATGGTTTAATGTTATTCATAGGGATAATATTTTTAATAATATTTTAATTTTTAATTTTAGTGTTAATTTTCAAAAATGATCTATTTGAGGGAAAAAAATTTGAGATAAGATAGGATTAGACAAAAAGCAATTATTGATGAGGTAATTGAATCGAGGTTTTAAGGAAAGAAGGAAATAAAGACAAGTTCTTGGATAGTGGTTATGATGATGGGTAAAGTTTAGGATTTTTATGATTAATTGTTAAGCTAGTATCTAATGGGCATCTTTATTGTTAAATTAACTACTTTATTCTAGGTGGGTGAGAGTTTTGTAATTTTTAAGATTTGTTTTTTGTCTTTTAGTTTTTAATTGTCGGTCTATATAAAAAAATAATATTATGAATACATCTACATTACCTAAATCCAGTTTAAAGATTCGAGGAGTACAATATCGAGATTTAGGGGCGATCGCCTCTTTGCTCCAAGAAAGATTATCATTAGAAAATAACTACCGTTTCGCTTCTCTGTTAGACCAAGTACAAAAGTATCAAAGTTGTTATGGCTTGTTGCAGGTGGCAAAAATGTTGCCCCCTAGTTGGAATAGGGATTTTTATGTGTATGTGGCAGAAAAGGATGGGCAAATTCAAGGATTAGTGCAGGTTGCCCCGTTTAATCAAAATCGTAGTACGTGGAAAGTTGAGTTAGTTCTAATCAATTACAATACTTCTTTAAGTCATTTACTCATCGGTAACTGTAGCATTGGCTCTCAATTATTACGTTATTGTTTCGAGAAAATTTGGGAAGCTAGAACATGGATACTAGAGGTCAATATCAATGAAAAGAGTACCCTAGGATTGTATCGGGAAAATGGTTTCCAACCCCTAGCCCAGATTACTAATTGGGAGTGTAATGCTGAGATTTTAGCAAAATTAGCGGAAAAAGAACCTAGTTTACCTAATCTTTTACCTGTGAGTAATGCCGATTCCCGTTTATTGTATCAGTTGGATTGTGTATCTTTACCCCCTACCATTCGACAGGTTTTTGATTTACACTTAGAGGATTTTAAAACGGGCTTTTTTACCTATGTATCGAAGGCCATCAAATCTTTTTGGGGTAAGGAAGAAACCATTAAGGCTTATGTATTTGAGCCTCAGAGAAAGGCAGCTATTGGCTATTTTAAGTTAACTATTTCGGAAAATGGTGCTAAACCCCATGGGGCAGATTTAACGGTGCATCCTGCCTATACATGGTTATACCCCAAACTTTTAACCCAGATGGCGGCGGTTATTCAGAAGTTTCCTCCTCAGTCTTTATTGCTTTCTTCGGGAGATTATCAACCTGAAAGGGAGGAGTATTTGGAAAAAATTGGAGCCACAAGAATAGAGCAAAATCTACTGATGTCTCGCTCGGTATGGCATAAGTTACGGGAGGCAAAGCCGTTGGAATCATTAAATTTACAGGAAGTTTTACAGGGTTTAAACCCCTCTCGCCCTGCTATTCCTACCCATTGGCAACCTTCTACCATTGAGAATCCCATTTATCCTTCTTCTCCTTTACATCATCAAAGTGATGAACAAAAACAAGGGGGGAAGAATTAATAATTGACAATTATTTTTGCCTCTTGCCTAATCACAACTACTATCCTAACTTGAGGTTAATTAATTTTTAATTGTTCGTTTTAGTGCTGTTTCCCCAGTTTAATTTGTAGTTTAGCCAAAAATTCCAAATGGTGGTAAGGGCGATCGCACTTAGATTAGCAATGTAGGGGTTAGGGAAAATAAAATTAACGATGAGGTTAAGAATAACCACATTCATCAATAACCCTGCTAAACAGATGAGATTAAATTTTGAAAATCTTTTGAGGGTATGAAAACGCCCTTTTTGGCATTGGGAAAAATCTTTAAATGTCCAACGGTCATTCCAGATAAAATTATTAATGATGGCAAATTCCGCCGCTATGATTTTACTGAGGGTTAAATTCCATTGCAGGGTGCTAGGGTCACTGAGTAGATATAATATGGTCATATCCACAAATACCCCTGTAAAACCGACCATCCCAAAACGAATAAAACGACTAAATGGCCATAGGGCAAGTCTTAATCTTAATAAATGGTGGATGTAGTCTCGATATTGTTTCCAAGTAACCTTGCTTTCCCCTTCTACTCTTTCTTGGAAAACATAACCCACTTCGGCAATACTGCGAAAATATCCCCGGGCTACCACTTCTATCAAAATCTTATAACCCACTGGAGCTAAAGTACAATGGGCGATCGCCTTTCTTCGTAGTACAAAATAACCACTCATGGGATCGGATATTCTGCCAACAGTATTAGGCAAAATTACTAAACCCAACAATTGAGCACCCCTAGACAAACAACGACGGAAAAAACTCCAATCGCTAACCCCTCCATTTTTCGCATGACGACTGGCTAATGCTAAATCCGCCCCATCACAAATACGCCCCAAAAGTTCTAATAAAATATCGGGAGGATGTTGTAAATCGGCATCAATTACCCCTAAAACTTCCCCCCTTGCCCCTTGCCATCCCCTAATTACTGCGGTGGATAATGAGCGCTCATTTTGCCGACGCATTACCCGTAGTTGTGGATAATTCTCCGTTAATTCTAAGGCTTTTTCCCAAGTGCGATCGGGGCTATCATCATCAACTATAATCAATTCGTAACGGCAAGGTATGACACCATCAAGGATGTGGCAAATTTTACTCACAATCTTCTCAATATTTTCCCCTTCCTGATAAGTAGGCAAAACAAGGGAAAACCATACTTCATAACTAGAAGTAGAAGCAACATTGTAAAGTTTCTCAGCCAAAGGTAAATGATAATGGGGCGTTGACTCCAAAGAATCAATTTTTAGTAAACCCGATGGCACTGGTAGTAAACTTGTATTATCTATTGACAAATTTTGCTCAGGGGGCAAATAATCATTTATCATAAATTATAAATCATAAATTATTTAATTTTTTTAGGATCTTTTTCCATTAATATAATCGGGCAATTATGAAAAGGTTGAATTAAATTCATTTTTGCTTTAATGGGGTCAAAATCTTTAGGAAATATCGTAAAAATATCGTAGCAACTATTCGTTAAATCAGCATTAGTTAAATCAGTTTTTTCCAAATAAGCTCCTGATAAATCAGCATTAATTATACTACTTTGAGTTAAATCAGCATTGGTAAAATTAGCTTTATGAAAATTGCCATAACTTAAATTTGACTTAATTAAATTACTGTATTCAAAATTAGTAAAAGATAAATTTAAATTGTTTAACTTTGCCTCTTCTAAATTAGAATTTTCTAAAATATTACTTGCCCTAGTATGGTTATTGAAAGTGAGTAAATCATTATCCTCTAAAAACATAACTATATAACGTTTTCTTTCCCCATCAAGTTCCTTAAGCGCCGCTTGAGTATTTGCCCGAAGAAGATTATCATTCTGTTGTAATTTCCAAAGGGGATAATTTAGGGTTAACTCTGTGGTTTGAGAAAGGTAATTATTAAGGATATTTTGACGATAACTTTCTAGTTGTAAATTGAAACTAGCATTACTATCTTGAAGTTGTAAAGGACGATATAAAAACTGTTCACTAAATATATTCGATATAGTTAAAAAGCCGATAACTAAAGTAGTTGCCGAAGTAATTAACGACCCTATAATAGGACCAATGGCTATTTCAGGAATATGAACAGAAGTAGTGATAGCTTCGGCGATCGCATTTATAAATGAAGATAAAGTTTTCTGAAAACGTTTAAAAATTTTGGGTAAAAATGAAGGCTTTTTATCAGAACTTGACATGAATAAATATCAAAAATAAAAAATAATTTATTGATAATTTAGCTATTCAGATAATAACAAAGGCAAAAGGTACCAATGGAGGGCAGTAATTATTAATTGTTCCCCATAAAATCATTTTATATTCTATAAAGTCATTTTTACCATGCTTATATTACATATATAGCCATAATTAGTATTAACTAATACAAAACCTCAATGTGAAGAATAGCTAGACTTTGATCGTCTTTCTTAACCAATTCTTAATAATCGTTGTGAGGTTGTAATGTCCAAAAAATCGGCTTGTTTTTCATTAAAGAGCATAACAAATTATAAATTAATTATTGCCCTTAGTACCCTAATAAGCACTAGCCCCGCCCATGCCCAAACTAATTTCATGGAAATTGATAACCAAGAATCCATGGGACAAGTTACCTCAGTAAATCAACTCAGCGACGTATCACCCACCGATTGGGCCTACGAAGCCCTCCGAAGCCTAGTAGAGCGCTATGGTTGTATTGTCGGTTATCCCGATCGCACCTTCCGTGGCAACAGAGCCTTAAGCCGTTTTGAATTTGCCGCAGGTTTAAACTCCTGTATGCAGTCTATCGAACGCCTAATCGGTACAGGAGGAGTAGAAGAAGGAGACATTGCCTCCCTACGAAGATTAATCAGTGAATTTGAAACCGAACTTGCTACCCTAGGCGCAAGGGTTGACAACCTAGAAGGTAGAGTTGCCTTTTTAGAAGATAATCAATTTTCCACCACCACCAAACTAGCAGGAGAGGTATCTTTTACCCTAGCCGATGCCTTTGGAGGAAATGTGACTAATCCCGCTACAGGCAATAGGGAAAACTTTAGCGCCCAAGCCACTCTCACCTCCAGAGTAAGACTACAAATGTCCACCAGTTTTACAGGGAATGATGTTTTATTCACCCGTCTAACAGCAGGGAACTTAGATAACTCCTTTGCTAGCCAAACCTTTACCAATGAGGGACGCTTTGCCTATGATGGACAACCAGATAACAATATCACTTTAGACCGTCTTCACTACTACTTTTCCCTCACTCCGAAGACAAGGATATTTACCATGGCGAGTTTAGGAGGACACCACTTCTATGCTGATACCTTCAACCCCGGACTAGAAGCTGGAGGCGGTGCAGGAGGTGCATTGTCTCGATTTGGAGAAAGAAACCCTATCTATCGTTTAGGATTAGGGGGACAAGGTATCGGATTAAGACAACAGCTAGGAGATAAATTTGAGTTTTCTGCTGGTTATTTGGCAAGGGGAGGAAATGACCCCTCTCCAGGTCGAGGACTGTTTAACGGTAATTACTCCGCCATGGGGCAGCTAGTCTTTAAGCCTAGTAACCGATTTAAACTTGGTTTTACCTACATTAAAGGTTATGATCCAAACGGTGCCGGTTCAGCTTTTAATTTTGGTGGCACAGGTACTAGATTTGGTAATTTACAAGGATTAGGATTAAATGGAATTCCTGTTTCTAGTGATTCCTATGGTATTCAAGGTCAATTAGATATTAGCCCAAGGTTTAGCCTTCGTGCTTGGGGTGGTTATACCGACGCTCAACTTCAAAACACTGGCAGTGCAGAAATTTGGAATTATGCTGTAGCTCTAGCATTCCCTGATTTAGGAAAAGAAGGTAGTCTCGGCGCTATTATCGTGGGTGCTGAACCCCATTTAACGGGGTTAACCTTAGGTGGAGTTAATCAAACTTTTTCTAATGATACTCCTTGGCACATCGAAGTATCTTATAAGTATCCCATTAACAATCGTATTAGCCTCACCCCCGGATTAATTGTTTTAACGGCTCCTAATCAGGATAGTGGTGCAAATGATCCAGTTTATATTGGTACTTTGAGAACAACTTTTACTTTCTAAGTAATTAAGTTTTTAGGCTCACAATTTTTTATCTTTGGCAAGGGGTTAAGCCCCTTGTTTTTTTGTCACAATTAATCTAGTAAAACACGACGTTTTTGTTCAAATTCGTATTCAGAAATTAATCCTTCCTGGCGTAGGTTTTCCAATTCTCTGATGGCTGATGCCACATCTACCGTATTTTTGGCTACCAAGGATTTTTGTTGTAAGTTGGCACTTTGATGGTCAATGTTGTTAAGATCAGAGGGTAGTATATCCTGAGATTGTATTAGGTACAACACCACATCCACAGCACAGGCAATTTTCACCATCAATGGGTTACTCCACCCCAAGACTAAATATAATACTCCCCAAATGGGTTGTCCTAAATAAAACTTGTGTAAACCACCAAAAGGGGCGATGCTACCAAGGAAAGCAAGAATAATGCTGATAACTTTTTTCTTGGAAAAATTATTAGGAGAATTGCCAGAAAATTGCATAATAACAAGGATAATACGGAAATCCGTATTCAAAAACTTATGTATCTAATCATATAATTAAACTTAGCAGACCGCAGAATTTTATTCACCATAACTGATACAGTATTGCACTTGAGAGGAAGAAAGATGAGTTTTTTTGATTCGGAAGTAGTACAACAGGAAGCTAAACAACTATTTGAGGATTACCAATCCCTGAGTCAATTGGGGAGCGAGTTTGGCAAATTTGACCGAGAGGGGAAAAAAATCTTTATTGAAAAGATGGAAAATATGATGGATCGTTATCGTATTTTTATGAAAAGATTTGAGCTATCGGAGGATTTTATGGCAAAAATGACCATCGAGCAATTAAAAACTCAGTTAAGTCAATTTGGTACTACTCCTGAACAAATGTTTATGCAGATGAATCAAACCCTTGAAAGGATGAAAAAGGAAATTTAAGGTAGTATTAATACTTTTTAGGTTCGGTTATTCTGAATCAAGAAAATATTTAATAGTGAATTATTTATAGTAAATAGTTATTTTGAAAGGACAGTAATTCTAAAGTAATTGAGGAGTATAAAATGAATCAATCATTTAATCGTCAATCAAATTATTTTAATGGTCAAGATGATGATAATAGTTTATTAAAGTATCTGCAATCTTTAAGCCCAGAGGCGATCGCCCATTTGTCACAACCTCAATCATCGGAAGTATTTCAGGTGATGGAAAGAAATATTACTGGTTTGTTAGGAAATCTCCCAGCGGAAGGTTTTGGGGTAATGGTTAGTACCAGTCGTGATAATCTTGGTAAACTACTGGCATCGGCAATGATGAGTGGTTATCTTTTGCGCAATGCGGAACAAAGAATGGACTTTGAAAAGGCTTTATTAGGTTCTGATGATTCAAAATAATCAGTAATTTTAGCATTAATAATTTTAAGTAATTTTGTGAAAAGTTAAACTATTATTCACATCCTAAGGGGTTCGTACCCCTCCCCTAATCACTGGTAATATTGCTTTATATTAGGTAAAAAATATTTTTTATCATTATTATTTATCTCCCATATTTACGATTACCACACTTTATTAAAATATAATTATTAGTAACCCATTTTATTCATTATTTTATTTTGAAAATTAAGCATAATTTTATAACCCTTTTTACAGTCCTAATTTTAATTATCCCTTTCCTATCTGGTTGTCAAAACTCCACAGGAGGGGCGGATGGTGTCACGAGAATTACTTTTTGGCACGGTATTAATCCCCCTGAAAATAGAGAAATTTTCAACGAGCTACTAGATGAGTTTAATAAAAATAACCCCGATATAGAAGTACAGGGATTGTATGTGGGGCAACCCGATGAGCAGTTACCAAAAATTATTGCGTCGGTGGTAGGAAATCAACCCCCCGATGTGTTGTGGTATGTACCCCAGCTAACGGGAAAATTGGTGGATTTGGGGGCGCTTAAGCCTTTAACGCAATGGTTTGAAAATTCTTCCCTAAAAGATGAAATAGAACCTGCGATGCTCTCTACCATGGCCCTAGGAGATGAAATTTGGTCTGTACCTTTTGCCACTAACAATACAGCGATGTTTTATCGTCCCAGTTTGTTTGAGGAGGCGGGGGTGAATGAATTGCCCTCTAGTTGGGATGAATTTGTGGCGGTGGCAGGGCGCCTAACCAAGGGTGATGAGCAACATGGGGTGTTACTATCTTCGGGGACAGGGGAATTTACGGTTTTTGCTTGGTTACCTTTTATCTATGGTGCTGATGGTTTCATTGTGGAAAATAATCAACCTAATTTGACTAATGAGGGGGTTAAAAAAGCCTTAAGTTTGGGGGCGGAGTTGGTGAATAGTGATTATGCTATATTATCAGCCCCTGATCGTGGTTATGAGTTGGATGACTTTATCAGTGGTAGGGTGGCAATGCAAATTACTGGACCTTGGACTTTGGCTCAGTTGAAGCAAAGTGGCATTGATTATGGTGTGTTTCCTCTGCCTGTGGTAGATAAACCTGCGACGGTGTTGGGGGGAGAAAGTTTGTTTGTGTTTAGGACTAATGAGCGCAGGGAGGAGGCTTCGTTACGATTTTTGGAGTATATATTGGGGGAAGAGTTTCAGCGGGAATGGGCTTTACAAACGGGTTATTTACCCATTAATCGGTTAGTGAGGGATAGTGAGCAGTATCAGCGGTTTGTGGCGGAAAATCCTGTTTTAGAGGTATTTTTGGAGCAGATGGATAATGCTTACACTCGTCCTATTATCTCTGATTATCCTACCATTTCAGAAAATTTGGGAAGGGCGATCGAATCTACTCTGTTGGGGCAAAAGTCTGCGGAGGATGCCCTAGAAGAATCCCAGAGAAGAATCAATTTATCCATCGGCAACTAAATAAAAAACCCCCTCCATAATCCTTTTTCGAGGAGTGAGGGGGAAAATTGATAATGGAATTATAATGCACCAAGATTTGCCAATCCTAGGATTACCCCAACACCAATAAGATGACCTAGGCTAGTGGTAGCTAGTAGGGCGGGGAAACCCATGCCACCAAATAAAGCTGGGGAAGGTAGTTGAGGGCCTGCACTAGGATATTTGATGGTAAATTTACCAATGGCGATCGCAACGATATTGCAAACAATCATGGTAAAAGCAACATTAGGACTCCATTCAAGGGTAGTAGGGATGGCAGTGGCAACCATAGAAGTAAATTGAAACATTTAATACTTTTCCTAAAATATATAAAACGGTTTTCAAAGTCTTTATTCTAAATGCCAAAAGAAAAAAATGATCTTTTTTGTTGCAATACTTTGCAATTAATCAATAATTACCTATGACTCCTCTTTTTTACCCTGATGAGTTGCCCATCTTTCCTCAGCATTTTCCATCACCGACTCACGCTTTTCTAAAAATTCCCCCGGATAGCTTTCCAAAACCTTAGTAGAAAGAGAAATACGATTTTTAACAGTGTCAATTTCCATTACCACTACCTTAATTTCTTCTCCCACCTTAAAAATATGACTAACCGACTCAATATGTCCGCCACTAATTTGTTTAACGTGCAATAACCCTGCGATGCCACCAAAATCAACAAAAACACCATAGGGCTGAAGTTTTACCACCTTACCCTGTACCACCTCATGCTCTTGTAACTGAGCCATGGCTGAAGACTTAGCAATATTTCTCTGACTTAAAACAATTTTATTTTGCGCCCTATCCAACTGTAAAACATTAGCAGGAAGAGTTTGATCCATCAAATCATCAAAATTTTCCTTCTCAATTAAATGAGACTTAGGAATAAAAGCTCGTAAACCGTCAATTTGCCCCGTTACACCGCCACGATTTACCCCAGTAACCAATACTTGTACTAATTTTCCTTTCTCTTGAATTTCTGTCAAGTTATCCCAAGCCTGATCAATGTATAATTGACGACGAGATAATTTTACTTGTCCTTCCGAATCTTGTTCTTTGATAATTAAAAACTCAAACTCTTCATCTAGGGGTAAAACTTCGCTCACATCCCCAAAAGATTGCCATGCCGCTTCACTAAGAGGCACAAAACCGGGAGACTTACCGCCAATATCTACATAAACACCACTAGAATCGTGTTGAAATACTTTTCCCTTTACCACCTCTCCCTTATTAAAATGATAGTCGTATTGTTCTTGCTCTAAGGCTTTAGCGAAGTCATCCATAGAGAAGTCGGTGTTTTGTCCTTGAGAGGGATTAGAATTAGCGGTCATAATCAAAAATTAATTGAGTTATCAAACAAATACCTTTAATTATAAAGGTTTATGCCCCGGAGTGAAGGAATATATTTTTAGCTATCTTGGGCTACATCTAATAACTCACTCTCTAACACAATTTTGTCTCTACCATTATTTTTAGCTCGATATAAAGCTCTATCTGCCCTAGATACTATTTGATCTATATTTTGATCCATCTCTTGATATTGAGCAATACCCACACTAACGGTTATCTTAAATTTATCATTATCCACAGGCAGAGAAATTTCGGCTATTTTTTCCCGAATACGATTCGCCACGTGTTTAGCCTTATCAATTAGAGCATCATAAACCACCACAATAAACTCTTCACCGCCCCATCTAGCACATAAATCTTCCCCTCTAATGGATTGCTGACATTTTTGAGCCACCAACTTAATGGCGATGTCTCCTACGGGATGTCCATAGTTGTCGTTAATGCGTTTAAAATGGTCTATATCAAAGATAATCACAGAAAAGTATGTTTTTTGCCTTTTGGCACGATTAAATTCTCGATTAGCTAGGTTAAGAAAATGGCGACGATTGGCTATTTGGGTTAATTCATCGGTGGTAGCTAGTTTTTCTAAATCTACTAGGGCTTTTTTAAGCTGATCTCTGGTAAACTTTAGCTCAATGTGAGTTTGAATTCTTGCCAGTAACTCTTCATTATTAAAAGGTTTTGTCACATAATCTACTGCACCTGAGCGAAAAGCTTCTATAACATTTTCTTTTGCGTCACTAGCTGTTAAAAAGATGATGGGAATTTCTTTATAGTGACTTTTAGCTTTAATCAATCTACATAGTTCTAAACCGTCAATTTTGGGCATCATTAAGTCTAGCAACATTAAATCTGGCTTAATGTGATTAATCAAGCTCAAAAATTCTTCACTATCTCCAAGCACCTTAATTTGATACCCTGCCTTAGTGAGTATTTTCTCTAGCACGATACGATTAATCGAGTTATCATCCACTGCTAGAATTAAAAAATTTTGTGGATTATATTCAGCCATTAAAGATAATTTAGAGCTAAACTATGATTTTTTATGTTAGTTACTGTTTTATTATGTTATCTGATTATTTTGGTCAGTACAGGAGCTAAAAAAAGTTACATTTTATTTAAAATATAATTTTCCCCCTTGAACTTTGATAATCTGAGCTTGATTTAATAAATTAGTTTCAAAATAGTTTAAGTGTGTTGTTGTTATTATAGTTTGAAAACGATCGCCTAGGGAATCTAATAATTGTTGTTGTCTTTTTAGATCCAATTCTGCCATTACGTCGTCTAATAATAATAATGGTGGCTCTCCTACAACTTGTTCAATAAGTTGCAATTCAGCTAACTTTAGAGCCAAGACTAAAGTCCTCTGTTGTCCTTGGGATCCATAGTTTCTTGCTACGGTATCATTTATTATAAACTCTATTTCGTCTCGATGAGGTCCTACTAGGGTATTTCCTAAGTTTATTTCTGCATTTTTTTTGTGTTCTATTTCACCTTTTATGGCGTTTTGCACACTTTCAGGGGTATCATTTTCTCCATGGATGTTAGGGGCATAGTTAATTAATAATTTTTCAGTTTTATTACTGATTTCATCGTGCCAAAACTTAGCAAGGGGTTCTATTTTATGTAATACCCTTGCCCTTCTTCTGATAACCCTTGAACCTGCTTCGGCGAGTTTATCATCCCATAATTTTAGCTCGATCGCCCTTATTTGTGATAATTGCTCAACGGTGGAGATGCCTGATTTTTTAATCTGTTTTAATAGGGCATTTCTTTGTTTTAAAACATGGTAATAATTTTTGATTAATTGATAATAAATTGGCTCTAACTGAATTAGCAAACTATCTACCCAACTACGTCTATACTCAGGACTTCCTCGTACTAAATCTATATCTAAACTAGAAAAAAGAACAGTATTTAATAAGCCTAGAAATTCAAAATTACGACTAACTTTTTCTTGATTTATTTTTAGGTCTTTTTTACCTTTTGCGGGGATAGTGATACTTAGGTCATAGTCAGCATATTTATTTTTTATGGTGGCTTGTATTTGTCCATAAAGACGATTATGATAAACTAATTCTAGGTCTTTACTACTGCGATGACTTTTTAGGGTGGATAGTAGTTCAACGGATTCAAGAATATTAGATTTTCCTTGAGCGTTATCTCCTAATAAAATTATTTTATTACTGGTAAAGTTTATTTTTTCTTGAATATAATTTCGGAAATGTTGGAGATATAATTGCTCTAAAAACATGAAATATTTATGATTATTTGAATAAAATAAGACCTAGTTATAATGTTATTTTTTATTAATTTTGTTCATCAGTACAATAAAAACCTAGGCAAAATAGTAATTCCTTTTACTTTACATTCCATGGTTTCTAACCATTCCACCACTTGATGATTACTGTTGTAAAACATAGTATAGTCTTGATTGTCTTTCACAAATTGGATGCGACCAGCATTATAAGTAATTTTACTATCTATATTCTGTCTGAAACGATGTTCTAGGTTAGCTCGTAATTTGAGCATTTTTTCTTGGGCAACTTGGATTTCTAAAAGGTTGATTCTCGGTTGGGCTTCGATAATTGCTTGGAGGGTGGTTAAGTTGTTAATTTTCTCTCGTTTTAATGTTCCTTGGGTGGGAATAAAAAGGGCTTTGAGAGTGGTTAAAAAGTCTTGATTTCCTAGGGCAAAGTATTCCCAATCACCATAAGCATACTGTATCAGTTTTTCGGTGCGATCGGGTAGTACCAATCGAGAATGAAAGCCATAATCTACCACATAAATTGTTGCAGGTTTTTGAGGCTCTGTGGGCGGGATAATGATGGTGGGGCTAAAAATTACGATTATCAGTTGGACAAATATAAAAATAGTGGTAATTAAAAGGATATTTTTGCGACGAAAAATAATTGTCATCTATTTCTATGAATTTTGAGATATTATCACCATTCCCCACCTAAACGAGAAATCATATTTAACGTCAGTAATGCCCCTATTATCAATTATCCATTGTCAATTTTCCATTATTTAAGGCAATCATATTTTGTCCAAACATAATGCCCTGTTGAGGTATATTACGAAAGCTACTGAGGGTTTTTAGGGGTTCATTTAAAGGGTTTACACGGGCGGTTTTTTGGTCTGTGGTGGTTATTTGACAACGGCTACAGGGTTTGGCTACTTTAAATTTTATCTGCCCGAGGGTAATGGTTTCCCATGTGTCTTCGATGAAGGGGGTATCAGTTTCAATGACAATATTAGGGCGAAATCTATCCATGGATATTTGTTGCTGTTGGTGGGGGTAGTTTTCTTCTAATTTTTGGTTGAGGTATGCAAGGGAAGCGGTGTTGGTTAGTAGGTAGGGGAAGCCATCGGCAAAACTGACGGGTTGATTTTCTTGGGTACTATATTTGGGGTTAATGGCTCGAATTTTTTGGTCATTTTGTTTAACTAGGTGACAACCTTTGACGGACAGAATTTCTTGAAACCATTGGGCAACTTCTTTTCCTTGATTAATGGCTAAAGTGCGATCGCCCCATACTTGTACTTCAACCATATTACCCTGATTTTGAGGAATGAAGGTAACCGAATCCATGGAGGAATCATCGTAACTGAGGGTAATTTTTTCGCCGTCAATGGTTACTATAACTCTGGCTAGTTGAGGATATTGTCTTTGGGTGATAAACTTGCCTAGATCATCAACGATCATGAAGTTGCGATCGTAGTATAAACTATTATTACTATCGGATAAACCTTTTTCCCCTACTTTGGCACAAGAAAGATGTATTCCTCGACAGGATTTGATGGGATAAAAAATAAGCTCTTTTATTCTCATTTAACCTCCCCTTTTCATGTTTAAAAATTGGGTAAATTCTGGACGAAATAGGAGTTTTATTAATCCAGTAGGACCATTACGATGTTTTGCCACAATTATCTCAGATACGCCTTGATCAACACTATCAGGATTATAGTATTCATCACGATATAACATTAACACTAAATCCGCATCCTGTTCAATGCTGTTGTGAACATAAATATTTTGAGCTACAAAATTATGCAAATTAGGTACTGTTAAGTCATAAACTTTTTCATTACCGATAAATTCAATTGTTTTAATTTTATCCCAGTACATATCACTATTGGCTATTCTTTCTAATCTATCTAATTCCAATTTATACGCAATTTTATTTGCTCTAGTTCTGCTAATATTTCTTTTATAAAAACTACTTCCGCAATAATTACTTCCAACAAGAGCCTGTAATTTTCTTTCAGTAAGATTAAGTTTTTCTTTTCCTTTCTTTACTTCATATGTCCAAATTTCAGAAGGAATAATATCTCTATTTGTGTTTTCTTTACCTAGGCTTAATATATATTTATTAACACTATCTATTATTTGTTTTTTCTCTGAGCTAACTGCACCTATTTTGTTTATGAATATGTTAATTTCAGATTTGCCTGTGACCCACACTTGGTATTGTTTTCTTCCTTTTGTTCCTTGATTTACTTCTTTTACAGTGGCATTAATACCAAGCCTTAACAGTAATGTTTGTACACCGCTAGTTAATTTTTCACTGCTGGATGTATAGTAAACACTTGGATAATGAGACTTATTTTTTGATAGATGAATACAACCATCAGTGCTCCATAAATGACGTAAAAAAATTGTGATTGCGTTTTCTGATTGTTTAAAAATAAGATCAGGGATAAACTTCTGGTAAGAACGTAAACCAAAAACTGATAAATTTTCCAGCCATTTTGTTATGGGATTTTTTGTACCTTTATAAAGATGATAATTTGAAGTTAAATAAACCTGATACCATTTTTTTTCAAGTTTAATATTAGGTTTAATTTCATTTCCGAATATTTTAGTTGCTAATTTGACAACCATGTGGGCTAAATCTAATTCACGAGTCGTATATTGGATCGAGTGAGATGGTAAAGTACAACCATCACCAATGAGATGACCAAGTAATGCTAATTCATCATTGGTAATAGTCTGAGTTTGAGGATTGGGCAAGAAACGGGGCATTGAAATGCGATCGCCCTTTTGTAAACAATCCAACCTTTGCCAACCATCATACCGTAAAAATTTATGGTTAGCCGTTGCCTTGATAGTACGCCCTAACTCAGTAGTTATCTGCCATATAGGCTTAATACCCGTACAAAAAGCATTGCTAACCAACGCCCTTTCCATTTTCATCGTTTTTTCATTTAAAGCCCAAATAGCAAAGTCTGATTTACCCGCTAAATCCCTGATGGGAATTTCTTCCCCAGAATCTGCCATTGTCACTAAAGAATCACCACTCAAACAGCCCGATTCTCTCAAATCCGATAACATAGGGCGTTTATTCGTTCGTTGCTCAACTGCTCGACTCAACTGGGATAGAGCGATTACAGGGGCATTAATTTCCCTTGCCAAACCCTTGAGCGCCCTTGTCATTTTTGACAATTCCTGCACACGGTTATCACCGCCTCCCTGCATCAACTGCAGATAGTCCAATAATACTAACCCTAATTTGCCCTTACTTTCTGCCTGTAAACGCCTAACTTGCGATCGCATTTGCATCACCGTTAAATTAGCAGTATCATCAATATAAATAGGTAACTCCGCCAAAGTACCCATAGCACTCATCAAAGGCTCCATCTCTTGCTCCGTAATCCTTCCAGACTTGAGGCGATTACTCTCTACCCGTGACTCTGAAGACAATAAACGCATCGCCAACTGCTCTCTTGACATCTCCAAACTAAAGATTGCTACCGCCAAATTAGAATGTTTTGCGATATTAGAAGCAATATTAAGAGCAAAACTTGTCTTCCCCATCGAAGGCCTAGCCGCAATAATAATTAAATCTGAGCGTTGAAAACCCCCTGTCATACCATCTAAATCATAAAACTCTGAACTGATACCGGGTAATGCGGTTTTTTCTTGGAATGCTTGAATCTCGGTAAAAGTATCAATTAAAGTCGTAGAAATAGGTACTAAACCTTCTTGGATTCTTGCTTGAGTTAAACTGAATATTTTTTGTTCAGATTCATCTAAAACATTATCTAAATCTTTGGTGGTATCAAAACCTAATTCCCCTATTTCTTTGGCAGTGGAAATTAATAAACGTCTGATATATTTTTCAGTAATTAGAGGTACATATCTTTCAATATTTGCAGCGGAAACAGTACGATCTAATAAACTAATTATTTTTGTATTTCCCCCTACTTTTTCTAGTAAACCTTGGTCACTTAACCAAGTAGAAACGGTCATTAAATCGATGGGTTGACCTTGAAAATAAAGAGTCCTGGCTGCTTCATAGATATGACGATAGGCTTGAACATAAAAGGCTTCTGGTTGTAATATGTCAACAACTTTACCCATGGCATTGGGATCAAATAATATGCTTCCTAATATTATTTCTTCTGCTTCTATATTTTGAGGGGGTAATGATGATCCTGCTAAATCTGGGGTAAAATCGTCCATTTTATCTAATCTATATTCTTGAAAAATTTTAATGGGGGTTGAATAAAAAGTAGGGAATGAGAAACGGTTTTTAATTATTAATAAATAATCTAAATAGTTGTTACCATTTATTAATACCAAAATTGACAAAAGACTATATCTGTTAGCAAAATTTTAGTATTTTTGTGTTAAAAAAATAGTTTTCCCTTATCAGAGGAAACTTGATATTTAATTTTTCATTATTCGTATTATTAACTACTCCCTACATAAATTACACAAATCTGGTTAAGGCGATGCGATAACGTTCTTTTTTAGTAACACTAATATCACCTATTTCTAATCTTCCTTTACCTCGAAAAGAGACTAAATCACCACTTTTAAGATTATGACTAGATTGAGTAACTTCTTTCCAGTTGACTCTCACATCACCATTATTGATAGCATCTGCCATTTTTGAGCGGGATAAACCAAAGCCATAAGAGGCGATCGCATCTAGGCGTAAAGAAGCCTCTACGGTAGTCATTTCCTTCTTTTTGGGTTCTCTTACCTTCAAATCTGAAAGCTCAATTCTCTTAGTTTTAACAGGCACAGAGCGCACTTGTACTAAAGAAGATTCAAAAAAATCCACCATTTCAGGCACCACAACCACCTGCGCACCTCTTTCCCCCAAAACGATAATGTCACCTACCTTTTCCCTAACTACCCCCGCCCCCAAAATTGCCCCCATGAAATCTCGATGGGTAGCAGTATCAAATAAAAAATTACCAGCAATATCTAGGGCTACCACGGGCATCTGGGAAACATCACAGGGAATTTCCTCCCGATGAATACCCACCCTTTTTCTCTCTGCTTGAGGAAAACCACCCCAAGGAATAATTTGCACTTCCGTTAATTGGGCAAAAATTTCATCCACTTCTGCTAATACAGGGGGAGATAAAAAATCTGTTACCACTAACTCCCATGTTTTTAATGCTTGTTCCGCCTTATCTAAAACTTTAGCAATTTCGGCTCGATTTTCAACTCTATTTAAAATATCTTCTCTGGGTAACATTTAATAATTGATAATGGATAGTTGATAATTGATAATAATTTAACTCAGAATAAATTTCGAGTTTATAAAGTTATAATTAACTGACGTTACGCACTCATTTATAAGTTAGGTTTTATCTTTAACAAGGGGCTTAAGCCCCTTGCTCGACTCCTAGCCCCTTGCCCAGCACCTGTATAAACATTAATATGAACATCCAACGTTTTTACCATCTTAAACTAATTATATTTTTGCGTAATATCAGTAATTAATTATCTTTTGCTTTTCAATACTCTAAAATTATAAGGAGAATTTATATAAAATACTTAAATGTTAAATACAAAATAAATAAGACAAATTGAGTATAAACTTCATTGTCAATTGTCCATTGTTAATTGTCAATTCTCCACATAACCTTGTAAATTCTCAGGTTTGAGGGGTTGTAAAACGAGGGTAGCTTTATTTTTCACAAAATCATCTCCCTGCACTACAATTAAGTATTTTCCAGCATTTAAGCGATTACGATAGGGTAAATCATCACTAGCACCCTGTAATAAACTACCACTACCACCGACAAAAAAACTACCCATAGCACCACCGATCGCCCCTAAAAAACCACCTATAATATGGTTAAAAGGAGTACCAGCCCATGCAAAAGTATCTAAGCCAGTAATTGCATCAAAAGTGTAACCCCCAAAAAACCCAAAAGGAATCAACCAATATGCCATCCTAATAGCATTCTCGCGCCCTTGTTTATTAGGATCAAGAAAGCCAAACTCATCAGCGGTTTTATAACCCTTTCCCAAAATCGATACTTGTTTTAGGGGAATATTAGCCTTTTCCAAAGCCGTGTAAGCCTCCTCCGCCTTGATTCTATCGGATAATACTGCAATCAAATAGTTCATTTGTATATGTATAAAATTATGTGAAAGAATATAGTTTTTTTGCCCTCTAAATCTCTCAATTTGGGGCAGGGGTGATTCATTCTATTTTTTTAGTTAGGACTGGGAATAGGAAACGAGGAATAGTTTTCAATGGTTTATGGTTCTAAATTGATAATATAAACATTTTTAACTACTCCTTAATCTTGAAATTAACAAGATGATAAATTGACAGTTTTTAAACCTCGTAATTATCAACTATCAATTATCAATTAACTTGCCACCATCCAAAACCAGGGCCAATAAAACGAATAATAACCCAAGTAATGCCTAGGGAGATAATTCCTACCCAAGCCCCTCTAGTAGTTAACTTATAAGCATCAGAGGCTTGAGTTTTTGTCAAAGGAAGCCAAGAAACAAATCTCTCCTCCTTGCCATAGTCTTCCCCTAAAGATTTTTGTCTGCGTTTAGCTTCACCCATAATAAAACTCTCCTAAAATAAAATCTTATTAACTTAAACCTAACACTTACCCAGCACCCTTTAAAACACATTTTAAATCAAAAACATTTATTGGTAAGGATTTAGGGGCAAACAATTAATCATTAACAATAATTATCTCTTGCCTATTCCCCACCAAAATACATTAACCTAAAACCCAATTAACAAGGGTGCGCACAGCAAAACCCGTACCCCCTTCATTGTTTATAGAGTTAGGTTTTTCTGCCCACACAGGGCCAGCTACATCTAAATGTACCCAAGGGGTATTTTCCACAAACTGCTCAAGGAAAAGGGCTGCTGTAATAGAGCCTCCAGCACGGCTTCCCGTGTTTTTCATATCTGCGATCGCACTTTTCATAATATCAAAATAATCGGTTTCCATGGGCATCTGCCAGAATTTTTCCCCTGCCCCTTCAGAAGCTATGTTCAAATCTTGGGCTAATTTGTCATCCCTTGTCCATAAACCTGCAATGTCGTTACCCAAAGCCACGATACAAGCACCCGTGAGGGTAGCTAAATCCACCATGGCATCTACCCCCAACTTATCCGCATATACAAGGGCATCAGCGAGGGTTAAACGCCCTTCCGCATCGGTATTGTTAACCTCGATGGTTTTCCCGTTGGAAGCGGTGAGGATGTCTCCTGGGTGCATTGCCTTGCCACTAATCATATTTTCGGTAATGGCGCTGATGAAATGGACTTCTACATCGGGCTTTAATTGGGCGATGGCTTTGGCTGCCCCAAAAGTAGCCGCTGCGCCTCCCATATCCATCTTCATGGTTTCGATGCCGCTACCTGCCCCTTTTATGTTTAAACCACCAGAGTCGAAGGTTAAGCCCTTACCGATGATAGCCACTTTACGTTTTGCGGTGCCTTGGGGTTTATAGGTGAGGTGGACAAATTTGGGGGGAATATCGGAGGCTTGGGCAACCCCTAAAAATGCCCCCATGCCTAATTTTTCGCATTCTTCTTTTTCAAGGATGGTTAATTCCAAGTTATATTCCTTCGCTAAATCTTGGGCTACTTTCGTTAAAGTTATGGGGTTGATGTCGTTGGCAGGGGAGTTTACCAATTCTCTGGCTAAAATTACTCCATCGGTAATCTGCTTGGCTTTATCAATGGCGCTATTGGAAGCCTGTAAACCTAGTAAGTCGATGGTTGTTAGTTTAACTTCATCTTTGGCATCGGATTTAAAACGGTTATCTTTATGGAGGGCTAAAATTACTCCTTCGGTAATCATTTGGGCGATGGTATCCCCTTCATAATCGTTGATACTTAATGCTATTCCTACGGTTTTACCGTTTTCTTTGGTGGTGCTACGGGCGATCGCCCCTGCCGCTAATCTGATACCATTAGAGGTAAAATCTTTCTGCTTACCCAAACCCACTAACATAACCTTACGAATGGGGCTTTTAGCGCCTACCCTTGCCACCACGGTAGCATTAGCCTTACCCTTAAAATCGTTTTCTTCGATTAACTCAGTAATAACCCCATCTAATTTATCATTTAAACTAATTAAATCTCCTGTTAACTCCGTTTTACCTTCAAAAAAACCTAAAGCGAGAATATCTCCACTCCAATCCAAAAACGAACTAGAACTAATTTTAAAATCCATTTTTTAGTTATATAAAAATTAATCACAAAATAACATCTCCCATTGTATTATCCCCCCTCTCAGCTTTCAACGCCAGAAATAAATTCCATCAACTTTTCTGCCTCTAGGGGGCGACTAAATAGATAACCTTGCCCCGCAATGCAGTTTTCCGACTCCAAAAAATTGAGTTGACTAAGGGTTTCGATACCTTCAGCAATAATAGAAAGATTAAGATTATAAGCCATAGAAATCATTGCCTTTATTAGAGCCTTATTTTTTTTACTTTTTTCTATATCTAAAACAAAACTACGATCTATTTTTATTAATTTAAAAGGATATTTACTCAGATAACTAAGGGATGAATAACCCGTACCAAAATCATCCAAATAAAGTTCAAAACCTAAACTATCAAGATGAAATAATAAATCTTTTACCGTCGGTATATCTTCTAATAATACTTGTTCGGTTATTTCTAATTTTAAATTTTGGGGCTTGATTTGATACTTTCTTGTTATTTCCAAAATACTATCGGCTAAATGACTGTCTCTAAATTGACGGGGGGATAAATTAATAGAAACATATATATCAAAACCTTTTTCTTGCCAGATAGATAGTTGTTTACAGACTGTTTCGAGTAACCATTTACCTAAATCAATTATCAAACCAGTTTCTTCGGCAATGGCAATAAATTCGATGGGGGAGACATTTCCTAAAACATTATTATGCCAACGAGTTAAAGATTCAACGCCAATAATTTTTCTTGTCTTAAGATTAACAATAGGTTGATAAACCAATGATAATTCCTTATTCTTGAGCGCTTGACGTAAATATGTTTCTTGTAGCATTTTCTTTTGTACTACTTGATTCATTTTATTATCAAAAAACTTAAAATTATTTCTGCCTTTTTTCTTCGCTTCATACATTGCCAAGTCAGCATTTTTAATCAAATTTTGGATATTATCTCCGTCTTGAGGATAAAAAGTAACACCAATACTGGCAGAAACAAATCTTTTTTCCCCTGCGATGGTAAAAGGTTTTCTCATGGCATGAAGTAATTTTGAGGCGATTATTTCTCCTTGGGTGGTAGAAGAAAGGGAGGAAACTATAATTAAAAATTCATCCCCCCCTAATCTAGCAACGGTATCACTTTCCCTTAGACAACTACGCAACCTTTGGGCTACTACTACTAATAATTCATCTCCGTATTGATGCCCTAGGGTGTCATTTATATTTTTAAAATTATCTAAGTCAAGAAAAATAAGGGCAACGGATAGCTTTTCACGGTAGGCTTTGCTAATTTCTTGTTTTAGTCTTTCCATACCTAAAAGACGATTGGGCAATTCGGTTAAATAGTCATAGTTGGCTTGATGGGATAGTAATTCTTCTTGATGTTTTTTTTCGGTGATGTCTTCTTTGACAGCAACATAATGGGTGATAATGCCGTATTCATCTTTGATGGGGGAGATGGAGGCAATTTCCCAAAAAAGTTCTCCATTTTTTTTACGGTTATGAAATTCTCCATGCCATTCTTTTCCACTGGAGATGATTTGCCATATTTTTTTATATTCATCTTGACTGGTTTCTCCCGATTTTAGGATACGAGGATTTTTGCCGATTACTTCTTCTCGGGAATAGCCTGTTACTCTTTCAAATTTTGAGTTGGCGTATTGAATTTTGCCTGTATTATCGGTGATAATGATGGATGCAGGGCTTTGTTCTGATGCTTGATGTAAAAATTTTAGTTGTTCTTCTATTTTTTTTGTATGGGTAATGTCGATAAAGGTGATTAGGTAGCCTTCTTTGTTTTCCCACTGGATGGGTTTTACATCCATATTAATTATTAACATTTCTCCTTTTTGGCGGGGGATAATAATTTCTGTGGATTTTTGTGAGGTGAGGGGAATGCCAAATAATTCGCCACACATTTCGTTGAGTTTGCCTTCAAATATTTCTTTACATATACTATTGATGAATAATATTTTCCCTTCTTGATCTGTCACCATTAGTCCGTTAGTATGGTAATGGGCGATCGCCTTTAGCTTTTCTTGGGTGTAAACTAAGTTAGTTATATCTCTACAAATAACTAAAATGGTGTCTAGTGTGCCAGAAGAATCGATAATCTTAATTAAGCATACATTCAACCAAATTAAACCCAAATTAGAGTTAGTTTGAGTTTTAAATTCAGTCTTTTTTTTGTTTTCTTGAATAAATTGATCTATTTTAGGTATTAACCATGCTAATTGAAATTTATTTAACGAGTGTTGTTCAGAAATATTATCTTTATCCTCATAAAATAATTGTATAGCTGTACAATTAGCGTTCACTATTTTGGCTGTCTTATCTAACAAAAATAGTCCGTCATTAATATTTTCAAGAATAACTAAATATTTATTAATCTCCTCGCTAGTAGGGAAAAAAAGAGGACACATATTTTTTACAACAATTATTTATCTAATTGACTAATCATCTACAAAATTAGCCTCAAGATATTTGATATTTATCTCTTGTAGGTAATCACTACTAAATTTGATCTATAGGAATATAGATAAATAGTCTATGAAAATTTTTTAATTACTATCTTTTTCTAGTTCAGAGTTTTTGACTAGGGTAACTCTAACATCTTCAATAGCATGATTCAATTGATTGATTTTCTCTTCTAAACTTAATCGCGCGGTTTCAATATTTTCTCTATTATTTAGAAAACCATTATCAAGGCTGTTTAAATCAGTATCAGAATCATTTTGCCCCATATCATTTACTTTTTTAGAGGCGATCGCACCGATAACACCTCCCACTATACCACCAATAATTGTACCTAAAAGAAAACCACTCCCAAAATTATCTTTTTCACTCATAATTATAGTTACGAAATAATTAATAATCAATCAAAAATATGTATTTGTCAGCCTTTCCCATTATCCAATATTTTTAGGTCTGATGACTATTATCATTAACAAAAATTAAGCAACGGACACCAAATCGGAATGTAATAACATCAATTGATGAGTTTTTAAAGTTTCCATAGCATAGGTTTCCCCACGATTGTTACTAAACTCCACCTCAAAAGCAGAATTGTCATATTCCATTACCACTGTACCTACTTGTCCTTGATAAAGAATAATTTTTTCTCCAGTTTCATAATGGGTGGTAGTAATATCCTCCAATAAAGCCACTAAATCTAAATCTTGGATGTTTTTCATAGCTTTTTATTATTTTTTTACGGGGTAACAATTGGTTAATCGGGGGAAATTTTCTCCTTTTTTGATAATCCAACCCACAATAACTAATGATTCACCCACATCTGTTTGTAAACTAAACTTCATATTGTAGTGAGTGCCATATTCATTTTACTCAATTATTAAAAGAGCGATCGCCCGCATCCCCCAAACCAGGTACAATAAAACCAGAGTCATTAACCTCCTCATCAATCATGGCACTATAGATAGTTAACGAAGGGAAGGCGGTGCCTAATTCCTTTAGGGCAGGGGGCGCCCCCACCACACAAATAATACGGGTTAAATCGATATTTCCCCCCCGTTTAGCCACTTCTTCGAGGGCATACATCATAGAACCCCCAGTGGCCAACATCGGATCTAAAATCAGGATACGGGTATCAGGGGCAAATTTTTCAGGTAATTTGTTGAGATAACAAGAAGGCTTGAGGGTTTCCTCATTCCTTACCAAACCGAGATGATAGGTAGAAGCAAGGGGAATCACCGTTTGAGCGCCTTCGGCAAGGGTTAAACCAGCTCTTAGAATAGGAATAGTGGCGATCGCACCTTGAGGATTAATAAAAGTAGCATCAGCAACCCCCACAGGGGTTTCTACCTGAGTATCAATGGTGGGTAACCAATCCCGAATCGCCTCATAGGTAAGCCAACGCCCTAACTCAACCATCGCACTTTTAAACAAAGTAGAAGGAGTATTTTTATCCCGTGCCACCGCCAACCAATGCTTAACCAGAGGATGGGGAGGGACATATATTTTCATTTGCATCGCCATAATATTACTTCCTTCTTTTGTGAATCAATCAAAATTTCATTGTCCATTGTCAATCGTCCATTGTCAATTGTTGATGGCTCTTAATAAAACTTAAAACGCAAAATGATGCGATCAGGTCTAACAAGTAGTAATCTGTTATTTAATAGATAATATTTTTGGAAAATAATTTAATTATGGCAATTGAACGTGGAGCAAAAGTAAGAATCTTACGCAAAGAATCCTACTGGTATAGAGACGTAGGCACTGTTGCAACCGTAGATAAAAGCGGTATTATTTACCCTGTAATTGTCCGTTTTGATAAAGTAAACTACAACGGTTATAGCGGCAGCCCCGGTGGTGTAAATACCAATAACTTCGCCGAAAGTGAGTTAGAAGTTGTCACCCCAGCCCCTGCTAAGAAAAAATAAATATGAGGTTATCTAGGTCTTTGATAATTGATAAGGGATAATCAATCAGGTATTATCTTGATCTATCCACTATCAAACTAATCTATGCCAGAATTACCAGAAGTAGAAACCGTGTGTCGAGGTCTGAATAAAACGACTTCGGCACTTATCATAAAATCTGCTAAAGTATTATTACCCCGCACCCTCGCCTATCCTGATTCTGTCGTTTCCTTTGAACAGGGTATTGCCGAAAAAAAGATTATCCAATGGCATCGTCGAGGTAAGTATTTATTGGCCCAATTGTCTGAAGGATGGTTAGGGGTACATTTGCGCATGACGGGGCAGTTGTTGTGGGTAAATGAAGATAGTGACTTACAAAAACATACTAGGGTAAGATTGTTTTTTGATGATGGTAAAGAATTACGTTTTGTGGATACTCGCACCTTTGGCAAGTTTTGGTGGTTAGGGGAGAATAAACCCCCAGAAACAGTCATTACAGGGTTACAAAAGCTAGGAGTTGAACCTTTTTCCCCTCAGTTTACGGTGACATATTTCCAAGAAAAACTAAGTAAAAGCCGTCGCAATATCAAAACCCTACTTTTAGATCAAAGTACAGTGGCAGGAATTGGTAATATTTACGCTGATGAGGCTTTATTTAAGAGTGGCATTATGCCCAATACCATCAGTAGTAATTTAGAGTTAGCCCAAATCGAAAAATTAAGAACCGCCATTATCGAGGTATTGGATGACTCTATTAAGGCAGGGGGAACAAGTTTTAGTGATTTTCTCCATATTACGGGGGTTAATGGGAACTATGCTGGTAAGGCTTGGGTATATGGCAGGAAAGGAGAACCCTGTCGGATTTGTAACACCCCTATTGACAAAATGAAGTTGGGAGGGCGATCGACCCATTTTTGTCCTAAATGCCAGAATGATGGAAAATGAGGGTAAATCAATATTTGAATTGAGTTGGGGAATAGTAATTTGTCAGGAAACAAAATATTAATCTTTATGAGTCATTAAATCAAAACTCAGGGAACCATAGGTATATTAGAGTAAAAGAGATCATCAGGAGACAGAGTCCATGGATTTAATGATAGAAGACTTGATGGAGCAGTTGGTGGAAATGGGTGGCTCAGATATGCACATCCAAGCAGGGGCGCCCGTTTACTTTCGTATCAGTGGTAAACTAACCCCCATCGGTGATGAACCCCTCAGCCCCCAAGAGTGCCAGAAACTGATTTTCAGTATGTTAAATAACACCCAAAGAAAAACCCTCGAGCAAAATTGGGAGTTGGATTGTTCCTATGGGGTGAAAGGATTAGCTCGTTTTCGGGTAAATGTTTATAAGGAGAGGGGATGTTATGCCGCTTGTTTAAGGGCGCTATCTTCTAAAATTCCTAACTTTGACCAATTAGGACTCCCTGACATTGTTAAGGAAATGACCGATCGCCCCCGGGGTTTAATATTAGTAACAGGGCAAACAGGCTCAGGAAAAACCACCACCCTAGCGGCCATGCTAGATTTAATTAACCGTACCCGTGCAGAACATATCTTAACCGTAGAAGACCCCATCGAGTACGTTTTCCCTAACGTTAATAGCCTTTTTCACCAAAGACAAAAAGGGGAAGATACTAAAAGTTTTGCCAATGCCCTAAAAGCAGCTTTACGGGAAGATCCTGATATTATCCTCGTGGGAGAGATGCGAGATTTAGAAACCATTTCCCTTGCCATCAGTGCCGCAGAAACAGGACACCTCGTTTTTGGTACTCTACACACTAGCTCCGCCGCAGGTACCATTGATCGTATCATTGATGTATTCCCCGCCGCCGAACAAGGTCAAATTCGGGCGATGTTGTCCAACTCTTTGTTGGCAGTATTTGCCCAGTGTTTAGCTAAAAAACATAATCCTAAACCGGGAGAATTTGGTCGAGCTATGGCTCAGGAGATTATGATTGTTACCCCGGCGATCGCCAACTTAATCCGAGAAGCAAAAGCACCTCAAATTTATTCATCCATTCAAACGGGAGTAAAATTGGGAATGCAAACCATGGAACAAGCCCTTGCTAACCTAGTAAAAACTGGGGTAATTAGTATGGAAGAAGGTTTGGCAAAAAGTAGTCGCCCCGATGAATTACAGCGTCTGTTAGCAGGTTCTAATATGAATATGGCAAGAAAACGCTAACTTTTAACAAATTGACCATTAAATTTTAAACTAGGGTGGGCATCCCCCACCATCAGAATTAAAAAATCCTTCTTACTACCATTTATTAACGGGCAAAAATAAGCTATAGTAATAATTTAAAGAATAAAAACAGCATTTTGGACATCATTAACATCAACCATAATCATTAACAAAAACCGTTGTTTAAAGAAAATAACTTAATCTTTTCACCCTATGGTTAATCAGATGTGGATGTCTTATTGGTCAAAATTAGTTTATCTAAGGAGTTCTATTTCAGGAAAAAGCCCAACGACTTCTATGTTTTCTATCTAAATTGATTTAGTTAAAAATAATTCCCTATGGCTTAAATTTTTTTGACTAAAAAATCAACCAAGATACATTTTTCTGAATGAATATGCTACACCAAAGATAAAATTTTGACTATTATATCTTAGTAAATATGTTACTTTGATTGTATAAAACCTTTAATTCTCAAGGGTTAAGCTGGTTTTTGTTCCTCTGGGAAATGTCAAACTATTTTTAATTTTCTTATCTATTCTTATGAATTGAATATAGTTTTAAAACATTAATTAACCCAGTTAAATTGACTGTAAAAGAACACTATTTAGACATTGACAGGATTATAATAAATGGAATTTTCAATCGCTACAATTCTCTCTCACCTGAGCCAAGATAAACTGGTGGCAGGGAAAGTATTAGAAAAAAAGTTAGGTTGTGAAGAACCTGAAGAACTAGAAAAATTACAAATTGCCCTCGATGTATTAGAAAAAGTGGGGGTTGTAACCAAGGAATTTGGGAAATATCGCCGAGTCTCGGAAGCTGATGTGGTGGAAGCGAAGTTGCGTTGTTCGAGTAAGGGTTTTTGCTTTGCCATCCAAGATGAAGAGGATGCCGATGATATTTATATTAGGGAAAGTCACCTCAGTAATGCGTGGAATAGCGATCGCGTCTTAGTCAAGATTATCAAAGAAGGTACAAGAAGAAGATCTCCTGAAGGGGAAGTAAAACTAATTACCGAAAGGGCAAATCCTTCCGTATTGGCTAGGGTGGTGGAAGATAATTCAGAGTACCATGCCGTGCCGTTAGACGATCGCCTCCTATTCGAGGTAAAACTAAAAGATGAACCCGAATCCATCTCTGATGCAGTCAATCACCTTGTCCATGTAAATGTGTTGAGGTATCCCCTCGGACAAAATCCCCCCATGGGTAAAGTGATGCGAGTGTTGGGTAGTGATGCAGAGGAGGCCGCCGATACCGATATTGTTTCCTCCAAGCATGATTTACCCCACGAATTTTCCGAGAAAATTTTTAGAAAAGCCGATGAAATCTCCCCCGATTTTGGTGAAGAAGAAATTGTCAAACGTCTTGACTTGAGGGATAAATTAACCATCACCCTAGAGCAAGATAATGTAGGGGAGTTGGATTTATTGGTGGAAAATGCCTTCACCCTTGAGCAAAACGACGATGGAAACTGGTGTTTGGGAGTACACATTGCCGATGTAGCCCATTTTGTACCATCGGAAACCCACATCGATAGGGAAGCCCGTAAACGAGCCACCACGGTACATTTAGGGGATAAAATTATTCCCATGCTACCCCCCAAGGTGGAAAAATGTTGTTCTTTAGTTCCCCATGAAGATCGTTTAACCGTCTCTGTATTTGTTACCTTTGATGATAAAGGGCAGGTGGTAGAGTACAGCATCCATTCCAGTGTAATTCGGGTTGACCATAGCTTGACCTATAAAGAGGTACAGAGTATCATCGGTTTGGGTAGTGCCAAGGCAGAGTTGAAGGATGTTTTTCCCCTTCTCAATGAGATGTTTTTCACCCTTAGCCCCCTAGTGAAGGCACAACGATTACAAAGGGGTGGTTTTGATATTGCCCTAGATGATATTACCTCCTATTTTAAAGATGAGGGTAGAATCGGTGCGATCGCCTCTTACTCCCAACTACCCGTACTCTCATTAATGACCGAATTAATGGTCTTAGTAGGAAAATTAGTAGCCGAACATCTCCACGAATTAGGATTACCCGCCATCTACTGCACCCAAGCCAAACCCGATTGGGATGAATTAGAAGACTTACTAAAATTGGTAGCCAACCTTAAATTAGACTTCAAACTAGAATCCGAAGAAGACTTACTACCCCTCGACTATTATCACCTTACCCAAGAATTTGGTAAATCCGATTACGAAAAAGTCCTTAACTACCTCCTCCTATGCTCCCTCAAGTCCGATAAATATATCCAACACCCAGCCCCCCATTTTGGGTTAGCCTACCCCATCTACACCCACTGTGTATCCCCCGGGCAACGTTATATCGACCTACACATCCAAAGAGTCTTAAAAGCATTATTTGAGCATGGTCGTGACAGAAGACACAGCAACGCCAAAAAAGGAGTAAATCTCAATAGTAACTCCTGCCATGGTGATATTAACTGGAATGTGTTGCCCCCAGCCATCCAAAGTAACCTCGAAGCCGACTTACACTCCCTTGTTACCCACCTTAACGAGCGAGAAAAAATTGCCCATGATGCCGAAAAAGACTTGGCAGGGCTAAAGAAAGCCGAGAAAATGAAAGACTGCACAGGCAAAGTATTCAGTGGCTTAATTACGGGGGTACAGTCCTACGGCTTCTTTGTCCAAATTGAAGATTCCCTCGTAGAAGGGCTAGTCCATGTTAGCTCCCTCAAGGATGATTGGTACGAATATCGTTCCCGTCATACCTGCCTCGTGGGTAGAAAAAACCGCACTGCTTACCGTCTGGGCGATCGAGTAGAAGTGGAAATCAAGAGCGTTGACTATTACCGCCAACAAATTGACCTGGTCACCGTGCGCGGTGGTAGTGATGCTGTAGATGCGGACTTTGAAGAGTAAATAAGTAGGGTGGGCATTGCCCACCATCAAATCAAGTTTATCATCGAAGTTAAAATAAAACCCCTCTCACAGCATAAGAAGGGCAACAACTAAGGGTAAACAAAATAACAATTACTTTTCTTCTATTTTACGTTTTTTACTAACAAGTCCTAACGCTCCAACACCTAGTAAACCTAACATTAAACCAGGTTCAGGAGTACTTTGTGGGTCAACCATTCGTAAATAAAATCCAGCAGCTAGTTGTCCAGGAGTACTTCCGCCTCCATCCCAAGACATGGTATATGTACCTTTCAAATTCGTTATGTTTACACCATTAGCAAGTGATTCGTCATCAAGAATGAAAAACAATTTATCAAATGTCGAGGTTGATATTACTGAAGAATTACCTCCAAAATTTGTCTGTATCGTAGGATTATCAGGATCATCGTTAAAAGTTGCTTCTGATATTGTAAGTGCTGAAGTTAGGTTTGATACTCCATTTCTGATTCGATTTTGGTTTACAAAGGTAATTAATGCCAAGGAATTAAATGTTTTAAAGTCAGTAATTGTTGTTGAGTAATCGTAAGAAAGCGATTCTTCTTTTAAAGGGGAAAGGTATCTTATAGTAAAAGTTGCTTTCTCTGTGTCCGGATTCCAGTCTAACTCCCAGTTTGCCGTCTCTCCACTTATCCAACTAAATTCTTTACTTTGTAAAGGTAATCCACTTATTAAACTATTAGAGCCATCTTTTCCGAAATAGACTGTGTCTAATCCTTGAGGCCTATCTTGTGTTAGATTATTTCTAGTAATATTTCTAGAAAATCCTTGAACTTCTCCTATTTGTAAGTCTTTGGCAATAAGATTTCGAGCCTGTTGCTTTTGCGGTTCGGTTTTAGTAGAGTTCATAACGTTCTCTCTAATATTATTACAGCCTGGATCGTTAGGAGTACCATTTGATTTTTCACAAACTCTTAGTAAAAAAATATCTTCATCAGTTCCAAAGAAATTTAAACTGGCAGAAAAAGCAGGGGCGGACATGAGAGCAAGTGAACCAAGGGCAGTTCCTAAACCCAACCCAAACAGTTGAGTCGTTGATTTTATTTTCATCGTTATTTCACCAATTAACAATATTTTTGTATCTACTTACCTATACTTAAGTAATTGTACCTCACTTTTTTAGGGTGAAATCACCTTTATTAAAACTTTATAAAACACTACTATTTCAATAATGATTTATGTATCTTGACAAAAAAAGGATGCTCCGAAGAACATCCCGACCATTAAAAACTAAAACGATTAGACTTCGCTAAGTTTAAGATCTCTGAGGGAGTTAATATCAACCTCAATGGAAGGCCCCATGGAAGAAGAAATAAACACACTACGCCAATAACGACCTTTCGCACCAGAAGGACGGTTACGATCAACGGTTTCCTGTAATGCTTTTAGGTTAGCGAGTAAATCCTCTGCACTGAAAGAAGACTTACCAAACAAAACGTGAACAATCCCTGTGCGATCGGCTCTGAATTCTAATTTACCAGCTTTAAACTCATTAATAGCAGAAGGTAAATCGGTGGTTACAGTACCACCCTTGGGGGAGGGCATCAAACCCTTAGGACCTAGGACACGACCTAATTTAGCAATTTTAGGCATCATGTCGGGGGTAGCGATTAACACGTCAAAATCCATCATTCCTTTTTGGATTTCATCGATCAAATCTTCCTCACCGTAAATATCAGCCCCTGCTTCACTAGCTTCTTTTACCTTTTCCCCTCTGGTGATTACGGCAACCTTAACGGTTAAACCAGTACCTTTGGGAAGGCTTACGGTGGTTCTCAACTGTTGATCGGTGTATTTAGGGTCAATACCTAAACGGATATGAACTTCCGCACTCTCATCAAATTTAGCGGTGGCGGTTTCTTTCAATAAATTGAGGGCTTCTAAAGGTTCATAAGCCTTAGGCTCAACCTTTGCCAATGCCTCTTTGTATCTACGACTTAATTTTTTACTCATTTATGTGTCTCCTTTGGGTCAATTAACGAAGTTAGCACTTCTCCCCTTAATAAATTTTTCTAGTTTTGAGGACTTTATGGGGTCATCAAAATAATTAGCTTATGGTTTGGGATAATTTGCTTAAAATAACTTACTGAATAAAAGTGATTACTCAGCAACGGTAACGCCCATATTACGAGCAGTTCCCTCAATAATTTTCATCGCCGCTTCAATGTCATTGGCATTCAAGTCGGGCATTTTGGTTTGAGCAATTTCTCTCAATTGATCTTGAGTGATTTGAGCTACTTTGTCACGGTTAGGCTCTTTAGAACCTTTATCGATACCTACTGCTTTTTTGATTAATACAGAGGCAGGAGGAGTTTTGAGAATGAAAGTAAAACTACGATCTTCATAAACCGAAATCTCCACAGGAATAATCATCCCAGGTTGGTTGGAGGTTTGGGCATTATATTCTTTACAAAACGCCATGATGTTTACCCCATGCTGACCGAGGGCAGGACCTACGGGGGGAGCGGGGTTTGCCTTACCTGCAGGTAAAGCGAGTTTGATTAATGCAACGACTTTTTTTGCCATCGTTTATTCCTTTCTATTTTTATCCTTGTTTTTCTACTTGATTAAATTCGAGTTCTACGGGTGTATCTCTACCAAAGATCGATAGTAGGGCTTTAAGTTTGTTTTTATCGCCACTGACTTCAATAACTTCCCCAGCAAAATCTTTGAATGGTCCACTGAGTACCAAAATTTGATCCCCAATTTCCATATCAATTTTGACCACGGGTTCGGCATCATCCATCTGTTTGAAGATACGATTTACCTCGGAGGGTGATAGGGGTAAGGGTTTTACATGACCTCTACCTCTGCCCACAGGGCGCCTTTGCTCTGCCCCTACAAAGTTAATCACATTGGGAGTATTTTTGACCATCTGCCAAGCATGATCATCTAAGATCATTTGTACCAAGACATAGCCAGGTAATACTTTTTCTTCGCCTTGATAACGACTGCCATCCTTACGGATTTTGACCGTGGGGCTTTGGGGAATTCTTATCTCAAGAACTCTATCAGCTAAATCAAAGCCGTTGATTCTTTGTTCAATGTCGGTTTTAACTTTTTTTTCACAACCCGCAGAAACTTGAACTACATACCAGCGAGGTTTGCCCACTGCTACGGTTTTATTCTGTTCGGTATCGCTCTCTGAGTATAAACCCATTAAAACACCTTCCCAGCTGACCAGCTAAAGATGTTATCAACTAAATAGATTACGGTGGCTACCACTGTTACCATTAAAATTACGGCCACAGATTCGCTCACGAGTTGTTGACGAGAAGGCCAGACAACTTTTGCTAATTCTTGCTTAGTTTCATCGATGAAGGTTGATTTATCGCTTTTGATTCCCTGAGCTTCTTTATTTTTTTGCGTAATAGTTTCTTTGTTGGTCATGATGACTCCTTATATTTATATATGATGATTACTAGAATGATTTTATCTCACCCCTGAATCTTTATTATAAGGTCACTTAAGCACAGCACTACCAACCTTTCTTACCAACACGTCCTAGAGGACTTGAACCCCTGACATTCGGTTTTGGAGACCGACGTTCTACCAACTGAACTAAGGACGTATATTTAGATACTATAACTAATTTTAGTTTTATTTGTCAAGTATCGAAGTTTCTGAAGGTATTTCAGGCACTGTTGGTATTATGTGGTTAGTTTTGGTGTTTAAGATGACAAAATGAAACTACTTAGCTTTAGTTTTTGTTTTTTTAGGAGCTTTGTCGATGGGGCGGTCAAAACGTTGTTTGATTCTAGTCGCTTTACCAACTCTATCTCTGAGATAATAAAGTTTAGCTCTTCTAACCTTACCTCTACGGATAACTTGAATATCCGCAATTTTGGGAGAATGTAGCAGAAATACTCTTTCTACTCCTACTCCTTGGAAGATTTTTCTGACGGTAATGGTTTCATTAATTCCACCATTACGCATAGCGATAATAGTTCCCTCAAAGGGTTGTACTCTTTCTTTACCACCTTCTTGGATACGAACACCTACTTTTACGGTGTCGCCGACGTTAAGGGATGGTAATGAGCCTTTCTCTTTCATATAATCCGCCTCGATGGACTGGATTATGGCTTTTGCATTTATAGACATGGATTTCCTAGTTTGTCCAAAACTCACAATTTATCATCATAGCTTTTTTCGGGACTTATTGTCAATATCTTATTATTGGTCAGTAAATGCTAGATTGGAAAATTTATTTTTAATGAGGATCAGTGGATGCAAAACTAACTGAGAATTATTCTTTAATTTACGAAAAAGAGAACTATAATTGTCTTAATCATTCGACAATGATTGTACATTGGTCATGATGGGATTTGCATAGAAGTGGAGAACAACTATCTGTTTCTAGTTAATGTAAATCTTTTGGAAAATATTTATAAGAACTTAAGTATTTTTTTATTTACATAATAATCATTACTCAACTTGATTACACTTTTACTATGACAAAAAACGCTACTAGGGGAAATAATAGTCCTAAATTTCGGTCTTCTAATCTTGAAGTATCCCGCTCTAAATCTCGTCGTAAAAATTCATCACCTCAAACTAAAAGATATGCGGTTAAAAGCACCGTTAGAGAGCAAAAAACCCAAAATGTAAGGAGCAGTAAGTCTAGTCAGATAAAGTCTAATAATGTCAAGAAGGTTTCTCAAGGTACGAATAATAAGAATGAAGGAGGAATCCTCAAATACTTAATTGTGATCACTTGTACTATTTTTACTTTTGGTAGTTTAGGTTTTGGTTATACCCTCAGATATGCCCATAAGTGGCAAGAGTCGATGGTGAATGATTCTGTTGATTTACAAAATACCATTACTCAAGGACAAGAAATTGTTAAGCAGGAAATGATGAAGGAGTTAAGAATAAATCGTTAGTTGTTGGGGCTTTGCTGATTTTAGATGTGATTTTTTATCGAGATGGGCAATGGGGAATAGACAATAATGGTAAGAATATTTCAAATACTGATTTAATCATATTTCAGACCATGGTTAAGTTGTATTCCTCATTAATTAATTGCCATTCTTCTGGGGAAAGGGGTTGGTGGACAAATTCACAGTTAAAACACCCTTGGGCTACTTTAAGAAGAGTGGTAGTGATGATGTCAATGGGGGGAAAAGAAGACAAAACTGGCTTGGGGGGTAGGCTGTTAAAAACTTTCTCAAATAGTTCTGGGTGGGGATTTAAGAGCATGGAACCGTGTTGGAGGATAAATTTACCCTTTTTCAGCTGGGCGCTACCGATAAACTTATTTCCTTGACTATCGATTAAGTCGGCGTTGGTGGATAGGGCGAAGCAGTTGGATGATTTGAGATACTGTCGGTGGGGTTTACCGAAGGAAAGGTTAACTCCTAATTGTTGCCAACCGATAATTAGAAACTGAGAAATTTGCCGATAAACTTCATCTAAGTTACCTTCAAACTGAGAAGAAATGATGGCGTAGGTTAAGTCTCCCTGGTGTAATACTCCTCTTCCTCCGCTGGGGCGTGGGACTATATCTATTGATTTTCCTTGCCATTGGAGGTTATCCCAGTGAGGGGGATATTTTTTTTTCTGACTAACTCCGAGGGAAATAGTGGGTTTTTTCCAAGTGTAAAAACGGAGGGTGGGGGGATGATTATATTTTTGATGTTGGGTAAGTAGCCATTTATCGATCGCCATTTGCTCTTTTCCTGAAAGGTTGAGCAGGGGGATAAAACGCCATTGGTGTGGTTGTTTCATGGCAATGTTAGGAACGAAAGATAACTAAATGCGTCATATTTTTATTAATTAGGGTATCCTTAAATTGTTACCTAAAATATACATCTTTGCATTTTTGATTCAAGATAACATATAATAAATTTGGCAAATCTTAAATTATTGTTAAGAATGTAAAGTAAGTTTACCCGTAGGAGGTACTAATGTTTGTAAGACTTGCACAAGAGTATAGAGAGTTTGTAAAGGATTTGGTGATGAACCTCCAAGCCTTGGCCATTGTATTGGAAAAAAGAGGTTACATTGCATCTTGTTATACCTGTGGCACTCAGTTAACTAGCGCTTCTTTTATGGTGAGTTTGGGAGATAATCATTTAATCCGCTTTCTAGTTTCTGATTATGGTATTACCTGGACAGAAATGCAGGATGATAGGGAGTTGATGAAGTTAGAAGGTGCGGAAGCTATCAGTCAGTTAGAAGAGTTGGCTAATCTGGTAAAGTACCAAGTTAAATCTTCTGAGAGTAAAGCCCCTCGGTATGACCATAGTTTATTGGTGGGTTAGTGGATCGTTGATTTTGGTTAATTTTCTCTTGGGGAAAATAAATTTAGGAGTAATTCTCTTGTGCAATAATTAAAATATGAATTGTCCATTAGAAAATACTTGTTTCTGGTGTAAATCCAGTGAAAGCCTAAGTATTATTATCAATTATCAATTATCAATTATCCATTCTCCATTATTTATTATTTTTCCTACTTGCTTTGATTGAACAAGAAACCTTTCGACTTTTGGAATGGCAACGGTTATGCCATCATCTTTCTAAATTTGCCGCTACGAAGTTAGGTGCGATCGCATCTAGCCATTTAACTGTACCTAAAACCCTAGGGGAAACCCAGAGATTATTAGAGCAAACCAAAGAGGTATATCGCATCGAAACCAGTTTAAATCCTAACTGGTCATTTTCAGGTATCCACGACATCGGCGATGCTTTGGAGAGGGCAAAACTTGGGGGAATGCTCAAAGGGGACGAACTATTAAACCTTGCGACAACCTTGGCAGGAATTAGAAAATTAAGAAGGGTAATTGAAGATTTAGAAGATGCTCCCACCCTAAAAGAATTAGTAGAGACTTTAAGAACTTTTCCTGAATTAGAGCAAGAAATTCACTATTGTATAGATGATCGAGGTGAAATCACAGAAAGGGCTTCCCCTCAATTGGGTGAAATTAGGCAAAAAATTAAGGGTTTAAGAAGTAAAATACAACAAACCTTACAAAATATTATCCAGCGTAACGGTAACGCCCTCCAAGAGCCTGTCATTACCCAAAGGGGCGATCGCTTCGTATTGCCTCTCAAGGCTTCCCACAGTGGACAAATAACGGGCATTGTCCATGATACCTCCACCACAGGCTCAACTTTATACCTAGAGCCAAGATCCATTGTGGATATGGGTAATCGCCTCCAAACCAGTAGGGGGCAAGAAAAACGAGAAGAAGAAAAAATATTACGGATATTGACCGAAAAAGTTGCCGAAGTTTGGGAAGAATTAGAGGAGTTATTGGCGATCGCCACTGCCCTAGATTTAGCCACCGCCAAAGCCCGATATAGTTTATGGCTAGAAGGAAATCCCCCTGAATTTGTCGATTTTGCGACCCAAGACAATATCATCCTCCGTCAACTGCGTCATCCCCTCTTGATGTGGCAACAGAAAAAAGAAGAAGGAAGTGCCGTAGTTCCCATCGACGTTTTAATAAAACCCGATACGAGGGTAGTCGCCATCACAGGACCAAATACTGGGGGAAAAACCGTCACCCTCAAAACCATCGGCATTACCGCCCTCATGGCAAAAGTAGGGTTATATATTCCAGCCAAAGATCCCGTACAGATCCCTTGGTTTGAGCAGGTTTTGGCTGATATTGGGGATGAGCAATCCCTAGAACAAAATCTATCTACCTTCTCGGGGCATATCCGCCGTATTATTCGCATTATGGATGCCCTACAAGCCCCCAAATCCACTGAAAATCTTGAAGATGACTCCCCCCCCACCGTAGCACAGGAGCAGGGGGAAAATAGACTTTCTAAAAGCCTTGTGTTGCTTGATGAAGTGGGGGCAGGAACGGATCCCACCGAAGGAACGGCGATCGCCATTGCCATATTAAAACACCTTGCTGACCATAATTTACTCACCATTGCCACTACCCATTACGGGGAATTAAAAACCCTTAAATATAACGATAGTCGCTTTGAAAATGCCTCCGTAGAATTTGATGATGTGAGCCTTCAGCCTACTTATCGGGTGTTGTGGGGTATTCCGGGGCGCTCTAACGCCATCATTATTGCCCAAAGGTTAGGTTTACCCTCAGGGGTTATTGAAGATTCCCAAGAGTTGGCAGGGGGTTTTTCCCAAGATGTTAACCAATTAATTGGGGAATTGGAAAATCAAAGAAGGGAGCAAGAGGAGAAGCATAAACAGGCGGAGGATTTGTTAATGAAAACCGAGCGTTTTTATCAGGAGGTAGAAGCCAAGGCAACCTCTTTACAAGATCGAGAAAGGGATCTAAAATCTCAACAGGAACAGGCGGTGCAAAAAATGCTCCTCGATGCCAAAAGCCAGATTGCTCAGGTGATTAAGGAATTACAGAAAAAAGGTAATCCCACCGCCCAAGAAGCCCAACAGGCAAGGGAAAATCTGGAAAAAGTGGGCGATCGCTTTTTGACTCCCATTAATAAATCCCGCAAAAAAGTTAGTTATAAACCGAAGGTAGGGGAAAGGGTAAGAATATTGAGTATTGGGCAAACCGCCGAGGTGCTGGATGTGGATGAAACCGCCGAACAGTTAACCGCCCGTTTTGGTTTTATGAAAATGGTACTACCTTTTACCGACATTGAATCTTTGGATGGTAAGAGGTTTGAGAAGGAAAAACCCCCTAAAACTGAGGTAAAACAAAAAACTCCCAAGGTTCAGACTAATCAAAAAGCACCCAAAACTACTGCGAGGGTGAGGGTAGAAAAAAATACTGTGGATATACGTGGGCAAAGGGTACACCTAGCGGAACCTGCTTTGGAAAGGGCGATCGCCTCGGCTACGGATTTAGGATTATTGTGGATTGTCCATGGTAAGGGTACAGGTAGTTTACGTAGTGGAGTCCATGAGTTTTTACAACGGCATCCCCAAGTGAGTAAATATGAAATTGCACCCCGTAATGAGGGAGGGGCTGGGGTTACTATTGCTTATTTGAGGTAGTAATTTAATTATTAATTCAAATGTACGAATAAAATATAAAGGCGATCGCACCTTCATTATTGCTTATCCATTGTCAATTGTTCGCCGTCCATCGATAATAGGTCAAGTCATAATATTTATTTGTAGGCGTGAACAAAGGTAAACAAAGATCTATTGGGAATATTGCTGGGATAGTTGGGATTGGTACTTTTATCAGTAAACTTACTGGATTGGTGAGGGAGCAAGTGGTGGCGGCAGCCTTTGGGGTGGGTGCTGTAGCCAATGCTTATGCCTACTCCTATGTGATACCCGGTTTCTTACTCATTCTTTTGGGGGGGATAAATGGTCCTTTTCATAGCGCTTTGGTGAGTGTCTTGGCAAAACGAGATCAGAAGGAAGCAGCACCCCTCATTGAGACAGTTACTACGTTGGTGACGGGTATCCTATTCATTGTCACCATTATTCTGGTGGTTTATGCTAGTCGCTTTATTGATTTAATTGCCCCCGGTTTAGATTCTGAAGTAAGGGCGATCGCCATTACCCAATTTCAAATTATGGCACCCCTTGCGATTTTCGCAGGATTAGTGGGCATTGGTTTTGGTAGTCTTAACGCCTCAGATCAATACTGGCTACCGAGTTTAAGCCCTCTTTTCTCCAGTTTAACCACCATTATCGGGGTGGGGGGTTTATTGTGGATTTTGGGGGGAGAAATCAACGATCCTGAATATATTAGATTGGGGGGCATCGTCTTGGCGGTAACAACTCTGTTGGGGGGAATCTGGCAATGGTTAGCCCAACAAATAGCCCTCATGCAATCGGGGTTAAGTCGTTTTCGTTTGCGATTTGAATTTGGTAGGGAAGGGGTAAAAAATATTATGAAAGTAATGATTCCCGCTACCCTCTCATCGGGTATGTTACATATTAACGTATATACAGACCTGTTTTTTGCCTCCTATTTGCCCAATGCAGCGGCGGCCATGCGTTATGCTAATTTTGTGGTTTTAACCCCCGTGGGCATTCTTTCTAACGTCATTCTAGTACCTTTTTTACCTGTTTTTTCCCGTCTTACTGAGCCAGAAAATTGGGGAGAATTAAAGCTCAAAATTCGTCAAAGTTTAGTTTTGACTGGGTTAACCATGTTTCCTTTTAGTGCTATTTTTGTGGCATTATCCAAGCCTATTATTAGAATCATTTTTGAGCGCGGAGTTTTTCGTGCTGATGCTTCCTCCATTGTTGCCCCTGTGTTACTGGCCTATGGTTTAGGAATGTTTTTCTATTTGGCGAGGGATGTATTAGTTAGGGTTTTTTATGCCCTAGGGGATGGTAATACCCCTTTTAAGATTAGTATTTTTAATATTTTTCTGAATGCTTTTCTCGATTACTTTTTAGTAAGAAGTTTTGAGGTGCAGGGTTTAGTATTTGCTACCATTGGGGTTAATGTTGTTTCTTTGCTCATTTTCATCGCTATCTTACATCGTCGTCTTAATGGTTTGCCTTTAGGGGAGTGGGCTGGAGTTTTTCTTATTTTAGTGGTGGCTAGTATCCTTTCTGGGTTTGCCTGTTGGGGTATTCATCAAGGATTGGTTTATGTTTGGGGTGATGGGGGCTTTATCTTACAATTTATTAATATCTCTATGGCTAGTCTAGGGGCGATCGCACTTTTCCTTACTTGTGCCAAACTGTTAAAATTACCAGAGATAGAACTTTTATTTAACAAAATATTATCCAAGGTCAAACGTAATAAATAACCCATGAAAAAAATAATTTATAACAAGGGGCTTAAGCCCCTTGCCTCCTCATTAAAAACCCTTACCACCCTATTATTAATAGTCTTATTAATTTGGAATTTTAATATAAACTCAGTCCTAGCAAGAACTACAGAAAATAGATCCATAACCCCTTATTTAGAACAGGTAAAAAATGACATTACCGAATTTACCCTTAACAACGGTTTAAAATTTATTATCTATGAAAATCACCAAGCACCCATCATTTCCTTTGTGACTTATGTAGATGTCGGGGCAGTGGATGAACCTGAAAAACAAACAGGAGTAGCCCATTATTTAGAACATTTAGCCTTTAAAGGAACTTCCGAAATTGGTACTATTAACTACGAAAAAGAAAAGCCACTTTTAGAAAAATTAGATAGTCTTTTTGATCAAATTCAACAGGCAAGGGCAGACAATAATCAAGAAAAATTAGCTCAATTAGAAACTGAATTTAGACAAGTAAATCAGAAAGCCAGTGAATACGTAAACCAAAACGAATTTGGGCAAATTGTCGAAATCGAGGGGGGGGTTGGATTAAATGCCGCCACTTCTGCGGACTATACCGCCTATTTTTATAACTTTCCTTCCAATAAATTGGAATTGTGGATGTATTTAGAATCCAATCGATTTTTAGATCCTGTATTTAGGGAATATTACGAAGAAAAAGACGTAATTTTAGAAGAAAGAAGACTACGCACGGACAATTCTGCCATCGGTAAAATGGTAGAGGAGTTTTTATTAACAGCTTTTGTTTCCCACCCCTACCGTCGCCCTGTGATTGGCTTTGAGGAGGATATTCGTAATTTGACAACGGCCAATGTACAAGACTTTTTTGATGCTCATTATGGCGGCAGTAATATTACCATTGCCATGGTAGGAGATGTTAACCCCAGTGAGGCAAGGAGAATGGCGGAGGACTATTTTGGACGTTTTCCTGATAGTGTAAAACCTTCTCCCCTTAGTATAAATGAACCTGAGCAACGGGAAACTAGGGAAGTAGTGGTGGAATATCCTTCTCAGCCCTTATATTTTGAAGGTTATCATATCCCCAGTTTAAATGATCCTGATTATGTGGTCTATGAGATTATGGGTTCAATTTTGAGCAGTGGGCGTACTTCTCGTCTCTACAAATCTTTGGTGGTGGATGAAAAAGTTGCCCTCAGTGTGTCTGGATTTAGTGGTTTTCCGGGTAATAAGTACGAAAATTTGATGTTATTTTATGGAGTTTCTGCCCCTGGGCGATCGCTCGATGAATTAGCATTATCCTTAGATAGGGAGATAGAAAAGCTCAAAACCGAATTAGTATCTAGTCAGGAATTGGAAAGGGTGAAAACCCAAGCCACGGCCAGTTTATTACGCTCAGTAAATTCTAACTCTGGCATGGCAAATCTTTTGGCACAATATCAAGGAAAAACAGGGGATTGGCGTAATCTCTTTACCCGTTTAGATGCCATTAATGGGGTAAGTGCGCAAGATATACAAAGGTTAGCTCAAAAAACTTTTACTTCTGAACATAAAACCATCGGCAAGTTAGAAACAGTTAGTTAGGGTATAGGTGATGAGGGTTTAAGTTGATGAGCAAAATTAAAAGATGAAAATATTGTCAACACTCCCTCTCTATTCCCTTTTCCCCACCATAATTAGTACATTATTAAAACGAAATTTAGTATAAATTAATGTTTTCAATCCATCAAAAATAGTCATAATGTAGTTGAAGATACATCAAAAAGAATTTTTATTCCTATGCCCAGTATTCACCCCCAATGTCAAGACTTAGCATCCCAAGTAAATCAAATTATTGAGTTATTACAAAAAAATCCTGAACTCAGGGTACACCATGATACCTCAGCCCTCGAAACTTCGCTACAAAAGGCGATCGCCCCTAAATTTGAAATCGTTTTTGCAGGGGCATTCAGTGCAGGAAAATCCATGTTAATCAATGCCCTCCTCGAGAGGGAGTTATTATATAGTGCCGAAGGACACGCCACCGGTACAGAATGTTATATTGAATATGCCCCACCCCAAGAAGAAAGGGTAGTTTTAACCTTCCTCAGTGAAGCGCAAATCAGAAGTCAGGCTTCTATCCTAGCCCAAATGCTGGACATCGACTTAAAAGATGTAAACATCAATCAGGCAGTCATTGTAGAGGAATTGAATGCCATCTGTGATGAAATTATTACCCAAGAGGGAGGACATAATAAATCAGAAATAGGAAAACAAGCCAACGCCCTCAAACTTCTCCTGTCAGGATTAGAAGCTAACCGAGAAAAAATCCATACCACCCAAAATGCTACCTATTCCATGGAGCAATTTAATTTTACCAATCTCAGTGAGGCAGCTAGTTATGCCCGACGGGGACAAAATTCCGCAGTGTTAAAACGTCTTGATTACTACTGCTATCACCCCCTTCTCGAAGGCGGTAACGTATTGGTGGACTTACCCGGTATTGATGCACCCATAAAAAAAGATGCTGACTTAGCTTATCGTAAAATTGAAGATCCCAACACTTCAGCGGTGGTATGTGTCTTAAAACCAGCTTCTGCGGGGGATTTAACCCAAGCCGAAACAGACTTATTAGAAAGATTAAAGACTAATCCTGCCATTCGAGATCGAGTTTTTTATGTGTTTAATCGCATTGATCAAACTTGGTATAATGGACAGTTGAGACAGCGTTTAGATAGTTTAATTAATAGTGAGTTTAACCACACAAATCGTATTTATAAAACCAGTGGTTTATTAGGTTTTTATGGTAGTCAAATTAAGCATACTTCCTTTGATAATCGTTTTGGTTTAGATACTATTTTTGCAGAAACAATTAAGGGTGCTGGGGGTGAGGAAGAAACTCCTCAATTTATTAGTGAGTTTAATAATTATTGTGCTAATTCTGGTAAATTAACTCGCACTGATTTTCGGGTATCTGTCCATGGTTATGAAAGCCCAAATAGTAACTATGAAAGAATTTTGAGTGAGTGGGGTATTCCTTTAATTGAGCAATTAATTACGGATAGTGGTATTAATACTTTTAAGGAGGAAATTAGTCGTTATTTAAGGGATGAAAAACAGCCTGAGTTATATAAAAATTTAGCTAATGATTTACAATCTATTTGTATGCCCTTGAAGGAATCCTATCAAGATTTACAAAGGGATTTAGATAGTCAACCTCAAGAAATTGAGACGATGAAAAAGCAAAAGTTAGCAGATTTAAATAATCAGTTACGCACCATTGGTCATGATTATGAGCAGTATATTAATGATCAGGTAAATTTAATTATTACTAATGAAAATAAGGCTTTTAATCAAGATTTTCAAAGGTTACAAAATCGGTTTGTTAACTACCTTGACGAGTTATTAAATAACTTTTCTGTGGCGGATACTTACAGTTTGGCGGTGAAGTCTCATCCTCGTAATCAAACAGCCCCCTTAATTGCGGTTTTGGTGGAAGCACTTTACTATATCGCTAATAATTTGGAGGATTTATTGAAAGACGGTTTAAAGGATTTGGTTAATAATTTCATCCAAAATTTGACCTATGATGTACGTCAACAGGATTGCTATCGTGATTTATATCGTTTATTAGGGGATGATGGGGGCATCGAAAAAGAGTTACAAGATTTACAAATTAAGTTACTCTATGCGCTACAATCTGAAGCTAGTACCGAGTGCGATCGCTACGTAAGGGAAAGTCCTCAATTCTACAGCGAAGGAACTTTTTCTATCTACCAATTTCGGGAGACTCTCAAACAAACATCCCAAGCCTATGATTCCTCTGCCATGGTAGAGTCTGAACCTGCCATCCGTCAACTATTACGCCTAGATTTTGAACCAAAAATAGATCGCACCATACGCCAAGTTTTTCGTCAAACCATCAATCAAACCATTAAAACTAATTTGATACCCATGGCACAACAGATGGCGGATAACATTTTGCAAAAGTATGACATGGCAAGGGAAAATCTAAAACAAACCCTCGAGCAAGAAGCCAAGGAAAAAATTGCCTATAATCAACAGCTAACCCAAGGATTACAGTCTGATGCGATGGTTTATAACCAAGCTATTGCTAACATTAATAGTTGTTTAGAAGCCATGGAAATTAGTGGTCATGATTTGCCATTAGTTAATATTATTCAGGGTTAACAGTTTCTGGATTTATTCCCTCTTCTGAAAATTCTACCGTGTCATCAACAACATCCATGTCTTCTTCTTCGGAAATAGCTTCTTCCTCAATTACTTCTTGGAGGTAAAAACTACTCATATCATTTTCTCCAATAATAATCTCCTGATGCTTAACCATAGCTTGGGAGGTTATTTTTTGCCCTACTTCAGGTTTTTCCCCCGTCGTCACTACCCAAATAGAGCCTGTAGTATCTTCTAATTCATAAGCATATCCATTAACTAGGGGAATAACATTTTTAACCGTACCCTCAATTTTGATTTGAACATTATCTTGGGGGAGTGTTGCTATATCTTCTATTTTTACTTGATTTTCCCCTGCAAATCCTCCATTAATTAGATAGGCACAACTAGAGGTTAGAAGGGAAGCAACAATCAAAACGGAACGCCAAGAGCCAAAAAATTGATTCATAACTAAATAATTGCAATAAAATGACCATAAAGCAAATTATGCCTATATAATCATCAAAAGTTAAAGTTCAAGTATCATAATAACCTAGATAATTATTACTAACATGGTTGCTAAAATCTTAGACGGTAAAAATTTAGCCCAAAAAATCCAAAATCAGTTACAAACTCAAATAAGAGAAAAAGTAGCCCAGGGAAAAAGGGCTCCCGGATTGGCGGTTTTGATGGTGGGAGATAACCCTGCTAGTGCCGTTTATGTACGCAATAAGGAAAAGTCTTGTCAAAAGGTTGGCATGGTTTCCTTTAGTCGTCATTTCCCCGCTGATGCTACCCAAGAAGAGTTAGAAAGTGCGATCGCCCAGTTAAACCAAGATGACCGAGTAGATGGTATCCTAGTACAACTACCCCTACCCCCTCACCTCGACTCCGTAGGATTACTTCTAAAAATTCTTCCCGAAAAAGATGCCGATGGACTTCACCCCTACAACCTTGGCAAATTAGTCAGACAAGAAAAAGGATTACGCAGTTGCACCCCCGCAGGAGTAATGGAAATCCTCAAAGAAGATAACATCGAGATTGCAGGAAAAAAAGCCGTTGTCGTCGGTAGAAGTATCCTCGTAGGTAAACCCCTGGCCCTCATGTTATTAGAAGAAAACGCCACCGTCACCATTGCCCATTCCCGCACCCCCAACCTAGGGGAAGTTACCAAAGACGCTGATATACTCGTAGCCGCCGTGGGTAAACCTGAAATGATTACCGCCGACATGGTAAAACCCGGTGCCATAGTCATTGATGTCGGGATTAATCGCATCGAGACAGCAGAAGGAAAAGGAAAATTAGTAGGTGATGTTGACTATGAAGCCATCAAAGAAATTGCCTCCCATATTACCCCAGTACCCGGGGGAGTAGGCCCCATGACAGTGGCAATGTTATTACAAAATACTTACCTCAGCTATGTAGCCAAAGAAGATAATTAAAATTATGGTATGGGGTATATAGACTTTGACATAATCTCTGTGGGTTTTATGGGAAATTCTGCCGTTATCTAAATTTTTGCTTATTTTTTTAACCATCAATGGCTAAATTACCGAAAAATGGTAAAATTGGTTAAAATAATATAGAATCAATAACGAACTTTAGCAAAATTACTAATAGTTCTCACAAGGTTTGTCCTATGACAAAAGAATGTTTTCCATTGTCCCTTAAGAAAAAAGATGAAACCTGATAATGGGAATCTTTTTCTCCCCTCTCATCTACCCGAAAAAATTTTTAAGATCTTAATACTACAACCTTAGCTCAAGTAAATATTAAAACCATTACATATCATTTAGAAAATTTATCCATTTTATCTGATATAAAGTTAATTTCGGTATTCTATGACAAAATTTTAGTTATTGAGGTAAATCATTCCTAAGATAATTGAATTTATCTTAAATAACCTCCAAGCTAGAACCCACAAAATTCGGTTTTGATGAGATTGTGATGAAGTTAAGCTATTTAGTTTTGTTTGACTTTAACAAATATTTTTAGCAGTCTAGGGATTGTGAAGATAAAATATTTTTGAGGTAATGACTATGATTTTAGTGATTGTAGGTAAGGGATATATAACCATAATGAATGGCATCAGATTTATATGAAAAAAAGGAAGTTATCTTGAAATATTAATTTATAAGCACTACCTTCTAAAGTTTTATTACTATATATTATAGTGAACAAAAAAGTATTGATTTTGATATGATAAAATTTTCTTTTATGTTTTAAGAGCTTATTTTATCAATTAAAAATGCTAATAATAGTATCTGTAAGAAGGTTATTATTGTAGTAGCCCCGTTTCGATGGTGAGAGTCTAATTTACCCTAGTAAGAATGGCGTTTCCGTGCTACGTCTCTACAAGGGAAAATAAATAAGCTAAAATTTAGATAAATTATTTAGGGGAACTACATGTACATTTTGAGTCGGTTTAAGAGTAATTTTTCATATTGATAAAGATTTAAAAATTTCGAGGAATATTGAATGTCAAAACAAATAATAATTGCTGAAAAAAATCATATTGCGGCCGTTTTCGCAGAAGATCAAATTCAAGAGTTGGTAGTCGCTACGGGAAATCAACAGGTAGGAGATATTTATTTAGGAACGGTTGAAAATGTAATTTCTGGCATTGATGCAGCCTTTGTAAATATCGGTGATGCAGAAAAAAATGGTTTTATCCATGTCACAGATTTAGGCCCTTTAAGATTAAGAAGAAATTCGGGAGCCATTACGGAATTATTAAGCCCCCATCAAAAGGTTTTAGTTCAGGTAATGAAAGAGCCTACGGGCAACAAAGGGCCTCGTTTAACGGGTAATATTAGCCTCCCGGGGCGTTATTTGGTACTCATGCCCTATGGTAAGGGAGTAAGTTTATCTCGCCGTATCAAGAATGAAAATGAAAGAAATCGTCTCAGGGCTTTGTCTATTCTTTCTAAACCTGCGGGGATGGGTTTGTTGGTACGTACGGAGGCAGAAGGAAAGGCAGAAGAAACTATTATTGAAGATTTAGAGTTTTTACAAAAACAGTGGGAGAAAATTAAACAGGAGGCTAGTTCGGTAAAACCCCCTGCTTTACTCAACCGTGATGATGATTTTATCCAAAGGGTATTGCGGGATATGTACAGTGACGATGTTAACCGTATTGTGGTGGACTCGGACAATAGTGTTAAACGAGTAAAAAAACAGCTCAATGATTGGAGTGCTAGTCGTCATCCTAGTGGGGTGGTGATTGAGTGTCATCAAGGTTTTACTCCTATTTTGGATTATTTCCGAGTAAATGCGGCTATTAAAGAGGCTCTGAAACCTCGGGTTGATTTACCTTCGGGGGGTTATATCATCATTGAACCAACGGAGGCGTTGACGGTAATTGATGTGAACTCTGGTTCGTTTACTAATTCGGCTACCTCTCAGCAGACGGTATCTTGGACGAATCGAGAAGCGGCGGTGGAAATTGCTCGACAGTTGAAGTTGCGTAATATTGGTGGGGTAATTATTATCGATTTTATCGATATGGACTCCCGTAAGGATAAGTTAGATTTGATTCAAGATTTTGAGAAGGCGTTGAAGTCTGATAAGGCAGCACCCCAGATTGCTCAGTTGACGGAGTTGGGTTTGGTGGAGTTGACGAGGAAGCGTCAGGGTAAAAATATTTATGAGTTGTTTGCCCAAACTTGTTCCCATTGTGGGGGCTTGGGTGTGATGGCTCATTTACCGGGGCATCAGGATATTGAAACCGTGACTAATTTTAGTCAGCCTGTGGTAGTTAGTAAGGGGGTAGAGAAGCCGACTATTGATGATAAACCCATTCTTAATGTTAATAATGATGTGGTGGTTATCAGTACGGATGAGAAGGATAATGATTCGTTAAATGGTGGCAAGGATATTGATGGTAGTCGCCGTCGCCGCCGTCGTGATGGTTTGGATAAGGATGAGAGTACGAATAATAATGGTACGAATAATAAAAATGGCACTCAAGGGGATTCGCCTAAGCCTGAGCGTAAGGAGCGTACCTATTTATCAAGAAGTGCCCGTCGGGATGAGGCTAAGTTGGAGAAGGTTGTAGTGACGATGTCGGAGGCACAGCAAGATATTTATGCGATGATGGGGGTTTCTCCTTTGTTACATTTAGATCGGGAAATTAAGGATCCTAAATCGGTGTTGGTTTATGTGAAGTCTCCCGATGAGTCTTTGGCTGATGGTGATGGCAATAATGGGGTAGAGAGTAATCTTGATCAGGATTCGGAGGTTATTTTTAGTTCTTCTTCGGTGGATTTGGATGATGAGTCTAGCACTAAGGAGGAGAAGGAGGTTCGAGTTGACCTTTCTTTACCTTTGAAACTCGATGAGAGTTATGAGGGTGAGGCTGAAGTGGTTGAGGATGATGAGAATACTTCTTTGATGGATGGTAATAATGCTGAGGAGGAGGAAGTAAATGCCAAGGTGCCTGAGCCTGAAACTATTGCGGAGGCGGTGGTTAAGGAGGCTTTAAATGGCGATCGCCCTGTGGTTCGTACCCGTCGTCGTCGTTCTAAAAATAAAACGTCTGAGGAATAAATGGGAGATGATACCTTAGCCCTAGATTCTCTTGCCCCCACTGCTTTGGTGGCGGGGGTGGATGAGGTGGGGCGAGGGTGTCTTTTTGGGGAGGTGGTAGCGGCAGCGGTGGTGATGCCTGTAAACAAAATCCATTTTTTGGCTGATTTGGGGGTAAAAGATAGTAAAAAGTTAACTCCGAAAAAAAGAGATGCCCTAGTACCCCATATTCAATCCTTGGTGACGGATTATGGCATAGGGGTGATGGATGTGGCTACCATCGATAAAATTAATATCCTTCAGGCTTCCCTTTGCGCGATGTATGGGGCGCTGACAAATTTAAAAGTAGTGCCTGAGTTGTGTTTGGTGGATGGTAATCAGTCTATTCCCAAGTTACCTTATCCCCAGATTACTATGATACAGGGTGATGGGCGATCGCCCCTAATTGCCGCAGCCAGTATTTTAGCGAAGGTATGGCGTGACCAAAAAATGGTGGAATATAGCCTCAAATATCCCCATTATGACCTTGAAAATAATAAAGGTTATGGTACTAAAAAACATTTAAGGGCGATCGAAAAATACGGCATTACTCCCCATCATCGTCGCTCATTTTCCCCCATTTCTCAGCAGATAAATTTGTTTTAACGTAAAACAAGAAGGTTTTCCTTTAATGACGGTACGAAATATTATCAAATTACGATAAATATTGAATATTTAAAATATTGTTACTATTCCCTACCTTCACTACTCCACTTTTTCAACACCCCCTAACTATTCATAAAAAGCCTTTTCCTCAAAATTAAATAACCTTACCAATAAAGAATTAGGAAAAGATTGTAAACCTTGATTATATTGTCTCACCAACTGATTATATCGCCTCCTCTCCGTAGCAATCCTATTTTCAGTACCCACAATTTCATACTGCAAATTAGTAAAAACTTGATTAGACACCATCCCCTGATTACCCAAAGCATACTCATTAAAATCTTGAATAGCTCCATTAATCCTATTAGTAGCAGCCATCTTTTCCTCCACCCCATCCGCCTCTAAATAACCCTGATGGGCATTTTCTAACCTCAAAATTAACTCCTTTTGCTCCTGAGTTTGAGCTTCAGTTAAACTAACCAAAGTAGGAATTAAATTAGCCCTTCTTTGCAACTGATTTTCCACCTGCGCCCAAGCCTCCATTACATCCTGTTGCCTACTATTTAGCCCATTGTAAGTAAAAATTGACCAAAAACTAACTATTATGGTTGTTGCAATACTAACTAACTTAAAATTTTCTTTCTTTTTCTTCGATCTTTTGCTGTTAATTCTTGTTAGTAATTGTTCTTTTCTAACTTGATTAAGAGCTTTGACTATGATTTCAGATGGTATCATTTCCTGCTCTATAATTGTTTTTTGTTCCCATGTAGAAATTTGTTTTTTACTATTTTGATAATATAACTTTGTAGCGACGCTTAAAACTTCTTCAAAAATATCATCAGGAATTACTAAGTTTTTATATTTAATCATTTTTTATAAAACTTAACTTTTTTTATTATTTTTATCCCACTTATCCTAATTTAATTTAACCTAAAGATATAACCCCCTGCCCCAAAAAGTAATGAAAATTAAACTACCCACCCGAAGCATTTTACTTAGCATAGTTTTTTCATTATCCCTACTCCTTTTCCCCCTCGTTAGCTATAGCCTCACCCCCCTTGATGTGCCTAATCCTCAAGCTACCTACAGAGGATGGGTAACAGACATGGCAAATATTTTAAGCGAAAATGCTAAAAACACCTTAAACCAGCAAATTAGTGACTTAGAAACCGACAAAGGAGTTGAAATTGCTATTGTCACCGTTGATAATACCCAAACAAGGGCAACCCCCAAAGAATTTACCACGGAATTATTTAACCATTGGGGCATTGGTAAAGAAGGCATGGACAACGGAATTTTATTTTTAGTGTCCATCGGTGATAGACGAGTTGAAATTGAAACAGGTTATGGCATGGAGGGGATATTACCCGATGCAAGGGTAGGTGATATTATCGATACTCAAATTATCCCCAATTTTCGGGAAGGAGACTATCAAAAAGGCATATTAGACGGCACAAGGGCAATCATAGAAGCCATTAATGTATCCTATGAATTTGAAACCTTAGATACTCGCAGTCGTATATATTCCCCTAATTACTTTTTGCCATTACTAAGTATCTTGGTGACTTTTGGGGGTGGATTTTTGATGAAAAAAGAAAAGACAAAATTAGATAAACCAGTCTATCTAAAAAAAGGGATAACTTCTAGGGTATCAATTACTGAAAAATATCCTACATCTGCCCTGTTAACCTTTTGTCGTTTTATCGTCACCGTTTGTTTAGGCTTTTTTCTTAATTTTCTGTTGTTTAATAGTATATTTCAATCTTCTTTTCACCTCAACCTACATAATAGTCTTGATGGGTTTATTAAGGATGCTCCCCTTAGATTTTTATTTAGTTTTCAATTAATCTTAATTTGTTGGGGGATATTTTGTTACTTATTGTTGTCTCAATGTAACTCTATTTTAGAGGAAAAACAAAGAAAAATTAGCTTTTCTAACAGTGCCTATATTTATGCTTCTTGCTTTATTTTTGCCTTTGCAAATATCCTATTTTATATCATTTTTCTTGATGCGGGAGTAAGGGTTTTTGTAACTGATTACAAAATAAATGTTTTATTAGTAGCGGGGGCATTAATGATTACTATTGTTTTAATATTACCCTTATTGAAATTTAGTAATTTAGTTACTCAATCTCTTACATCTAGTTTAAAGTTAATTTTAATATTATCTGGATTTTTGATTAGTTTTTTAGTTAACTGGTTGTTATTAAATGTCATAGCAGGTAGTTTTTATAATCAGTTTTTATTTTGTTTTCTAATTCTATCAGTTATTTATTTTGTCACTAGTGAATTCATCTTTACAACCCCTGAAGAGAGAAAGGTCAATTTACAAGATTTAAAAAATATTTTAATTTCTGCATCAATTTTTTTTACTGCCTTTACATTAGTAGTAGTTAGTGCTAGTGCCTTTATTTGGAATCTTATTCAAAATGATGGAAATTCATCTAGTTTTTTAGATAATTTAATTATAATTATGAATAATATATTTTCTTACCTAGCATTTCTCTTTTTAAACAATCAACCCTTAGCTAATTTACTAAATAGTAATAGTTCAGAAATAATTTTTATCGGTTTATCAGCAATATTAGGAATTTTGAGCATCAACATTTTTTATGAAAACTTACAAAAAATATTTACCATTAAAGAAGTTAAAAATATTAGGTTTTATGCCGATGAGTCAAAGGATATAGGATTAGAAAAAATACCTTCGGAAAAGATAAATATTTTACTAACAAAACCTGAAAGTGTTGCTCAAAAAATTGGCAGTATCGACATTGAAGCATGGGTAATTCCTGAAAGAAAAAATAAAGACTATCAACGGGAAGATTTACATATCCGCATTTACACCCGTCAAAACTCTAAGTTTAAATATTGCCCCCATTGTCAAGAATTAACAATGATTAGAACCTCTAAAGTTACTAAATCGGCGACTACTTACAGTACAGGAATTGAAAAAATTACTACTAGCTGTCATTGCTGTGACTATGAGGAAATCGAAGAAAAAATTATTCCCATGGTGGTGGTTAGTTCTTATAGTAGTAGCAGTGGTGGTAGTAGTGGTAGCAGTGGGGGCGGTGGAAGTTTTGGGGGTGGTAGCAGTGGCGGGGGAGGGGCTGGAGGTAGTTGGTAAAAGCATTAATTGATTTTATGTTTATTATTCTTATGAAAAATATTAGATAATTTTATTTATAGTAGGGAGATATTCATGGTTAGTTCTTTTGATGATTAATTTATAAATTTTATTTAATCTTTTATTTATAATTGCTTGAAAACTTTACAGCCCCTCAGTTTTTTTACTTACAATAATCCTAAATAATTGAGTAAGTATGTTTTGAAGATGTACTACTTTTGGTTATTTCACTTTAATGATAGAGATTAACTAGAATTGATTATATGTTGTGTGGATAAATGATTTCCATAAAATAATGCTGGGGCTACGGTAATGGGTTTATGGGTTGTGGTTAGGGATAAAAATTAATAAATCAAGTATATTTTGTGTTTTTTTAAGGGGCAATAAATAAAAGGTTTGACTCCGAGAAAAAGGCTATATAAGGCTTGTTATGATTTACAGACAAGTGTTTATTTATTAATTGTTCACTGTTCACTCTTTCAATGTTATTATCAAATTGCAGCTATTTAGACAACTTTAGAAGACTAGGAATAAGTATTATGAGTCAGGCGGCAATATCTCCAGTGGTGCTAGTAATATTAGATGGATGGGGTTTTCGTGAAGATGATCGGGCAAATGCGATCGCCCTTGCCAAAACCCCTATAATGGATACATTAACAAAAGTCTATCCGAATACCCTTATCAGTGCTTCAGGGAAGGCGGTGGGATTACCCCATGGACAAATGGGCAACTCCGAAGTAGGACATCTAAACATCGGGGCTGGTAGGGTTGTACCTCAAGAATTAGTAAGAATTTCCGATGCCGTAGAAGATGGCTCAATATTTAGTAACCCAGCCCTTGAATCCGTCTGTCATGATGTAATAAAATCTGAAAGTAAGCTACATTTAATAGGTTTATGCTCCGATGGTGGGGTACATTCCCATTTAGACCATTTAATCGGTTTATTAGATTTAGCCAAATTACAAGGGGTAAGCGAAGTTTGTGTCCATGTCATTACCGATGGACGAGACACCAACCCCACCGATGGTATTCATTATGTTAAAGCAATTCAAGAACATATCGACAAAATTGGTCTTGGTAAAATCGTGACCGTTTGTGGACGTTATTTTGCCATGGATAGAGATCGTCGTTGGGATCGTACCAAAAAAGCCTATGATTTATATACCCAAGATGATAATATTGTCGAAAAAAGTGCCATCGATATTATCAAAGAATCCTATGACCAAGATATAAACGACGAATTTATCGAACCCACTCGCCTCGCCCCCGGTTCCATTCAAGCACAAGATGGAGTAATATTTTATAATTTCCGCCCCGATAGAGCCCGTCAACTATGCTATGCCCTCACCATGGAAAACTTTGACGGCTTTGAAAGAGAATTAATCAAACCCCTCAGCTTTGCTACTTTTACCCAATATGACCCTAATTTACCAGTAAAAGTGGCCTTTGAACCAGAACAACTAACCAACCTTCTAGGGGAAGTAATAGCCAACGCAGGATTAAAACAATTTCGTACCTCCGAAACCGAAAAATATCCCCATGTAACCTACTTTTTTAACGGTGGATTAGAGCAACCCTTCGAGGGAGAAGACAGAGAATTGGTACAAAGCCCCATGGTATCCACCTACGACAAAGCCCCCGCCATGTCCGCAGAAAAACTCACCCAAGTAGCCTGTCGCGCCATTACCAAGGGAGAATATTCTTTTGTGGTGTTAAACTACGCTAACCCTGACATGGTAGGGCATACAGGAATGCTTGACAAAGCCATCGAAGCCATTGAGTCCGTAGATAAATGCTTAGGTAAACTTTTAGAAGCAATCAACCAAGTTAGTGGTACCATAATAATTACCGCAGACCATGGTAATGCCGAATATATGAGCGATGAAGATAATAACCCTTGGACTGCCCACACCACCAATAAAGTACCCTTTATCCTCATTGAAGGAGAAAAACGTAAAATACCCGGCCATGGTGGAAACGTAAATCTTCGGGAAGATGGTAAACTCGCCGACATCGCCCCCACTATCTTAGAAATATTACAATTACCTCAGCCACCACAAATGACAGGTAAATCTATGATAGCCAAGGCTGAATATGATGTGAAACAAAGTCGCACCCCCGTTAGTATTTCTGTATAGTTGCCATGGAAAGTGTTGATAAGAAGATTTTACCCCTCCTCCTCTCAATGCTTTTCTTCCACTCCATAATCCGCCATAATATAGAAGGCATCCATCGTAAAATTATTCATATATTAATTAAATGACAGCTTATCAAATAGTACAGATTGTTTGGGCCGTATCAGCCCTGTTGTTAATCGTCGTAGTCTTACTCCATTCCCCCAAGGGAGACGGTTTAGGAGGTATTGGTGGACAAGCACAATTATTTACCAGTGTTAAAACCGCTGAAGCTACCCTTAATCGAATTACATGGGCTTTAAGCATTACCTTTGTTACTCTTACCGTGGTTTTAAGTGCCGGTTGGTTAAATTAATAGTATTAATAGGGTGGGTATTATTGCCCACCAGCTTTTTTTAGGCTATTTTTTCTATATTTTCTTCATACTCTACTTGTAAATTATCCCCCTGCCATTTATCTAAAATATCTTTAAACAATAACTCCTCAACCCAAGTTTTAACCACCACCGTCAGGGGAAGTGCGAGTAATAAACCAATGACTCCAAAAGACTGGGCAAAAAAGATTTGAGCAAAAAGAGTTACCGCAGGTAACAAAGAAACTTTATCCGCCATCACCTTTGGGGTTAACCAATAACTTTCGATGGTTTGAATTATAAAATACCAAATTATAATTGCCACTATTTTCCATGGGGCATCGAGTAAGGCAATCATAAGAGGAAAAACAACACTAATAGTCGGGCCAATATTGGGGATAAAGTTTAAAAGTCCAGCCAAAAGGGCATGAACTAGAACTAATCTTACTTGAAAAACTAATAAACCAATACCACTGAGTGTACCAATAAATACACAGTTGATTAAAATTCCACTTAGCCAACTAACAATGGCAATTTCACTTTTATCAAATATTTCGGAAGCACGACGACGATAAAAAGAGGGAAAAAGTTTTAAGCAATAGCGACGATAACGAGAAGGGTTTAGGAGAAAAACAACGGTTAAAAATAAGACAAAGGCAATTTGTAATGTTACTGCTACAACATTAGAAAAAACCACTAAAAAATTATTAACTAAGTCACTACTAAGACTTGAGTAATTACCAATTATATCATTAAAACTAGGTACAGAAAAAGTGCCTTCTAAGTAGTTAGAATAAAATTCTTCTAAACTAGGGTTTATCTCGTCCCATACCTTGGGTAAAGTATTAATTAATAGCTGAAACTGTTCCACAAAAGGAGGTAAAATAACTACCACTAAGATATTAAAAACAATTACGCTAATAAGTGCGATCGCCAATGTAGCATATTTACGGCTAACGTTAAAATTTAACAATATTCTTACTAAACGGTTTAAAGCTACGGCAAATATCATTGCCATAAAAATTAATAAAATCAGTTGTCTGATTTTCCACAGCACATAAAGAGAAATTAAAAATACTAAAAATCCTATTGACTGTCCAAAGTTCATATAGTTAGTTACTACAATATAAATGATGATATAGTGTTTTATGATGATGAAATAGGCTTATTTTTTCAAGCATTTCTTATTTTATTAAGGAATATTTGGTAGTATCATTTTGTCTTTGAGTAGTATAATAATTAATACAATTGCTAATAAAATAATAGTTTATGATTTACTCCGATAACTTAAAGTCATTTTTCAAAAAGTAAAGATAAATTTGCTCATTATTTTAGTATTAATATAATGTTGATAAAATAGAAGCCTTGTAATCCCAAATAAAGAAAGTATTTTTTATAGTAAAATCATTTTAAACCTTTGTGATCATAAAAAATATTAATATGGATAATCAACAAAATCAAAATCCCTTCATCCTAGAATTAGGTATCAGTATTTTAACGCCTCCAATTCTTTTAGGGTTAAGTATTAGTCGTGAAGTAGGGGAGGTAATGAATAGTTTAGGAAAAGCAAGTGAGGAAATTTTTCGGGGGCAACATCTACCCATATTAAAAACTCAATCAGAAACTTCATCAACATCTCAGCCCGAAATGTGATAACTTTTTGACAAGATTGTTTTTCACTGGAAGTTAATGGCATAAAAAACCTTCTTCTGCTGTATAAACTGAAATTTACAACATATCCCATGACTTCAATGTTTAATTTGAAAATGGGAAAATGTCAAAAGCAAAAAAACCATAGTCAAGGAAAAAGTTACCGTGGCTTCCCATAATACCCATTCCGACAACAAAACTATACCCTCCCCAGACTCCCAGAAAAATCGCTATAAAATTTTAGCAGGTAATGGGTGTCATCAGGCGATCGCCGAGGTTTATGGTATATTAGTACCCCCTACTGAGGAAAATAGTTACCATAGCCTGATATTACCCGATGGCTGTGCCCTAGACGCAACCTTTAAAGATGCCAGACTTAAATGGTTAGCCCATAATAAGGAAGGAGTATTAGGCGCCCATTGGTTTCGAGGTTATCCAAAAATGAAAGATAACAAGCTGGTGGCTTTCCAGATTGTGGCTTGGGATATGGATATGCCTACCAACGAAAGAGGATGGGAAACATGGGAATTTACAGGGGTTTGGACAATGCAAAAAAACCTCACTGTACAACGCTCCATGGGTTTAAAAGACATACGTCAACAAGCCAAAGAAACAGGATTTATCAAAAAATTCAAGTACACCTTTAATAATACCTATGACTGGTTAAAAAGCAAGAAACTGTGGAGTGGCTATGTTTATAAAATATTTTGTCGTCGGGAAGGGGATACCCTTAAAATACAAAAAGTAATTCCCTACGCTTGTCCTCGTAAAAAACCTGTCCCTCGCCATAAAATTCAGAGTCAGAAAGAATCACCCAGTCAACCCAAATCATATCCTACCTCTGCCCCCAAAAAATCTTTTGAGGAAAAATAATTGATAATTACTAGCTAAGTTCAAAATTTTTATTAATAAGTTAAGTATGATAGAGAATAATGATTAAGGGCTAATAATATTATTTAAATGGACGCTATTTTTGATCTTGATTTGATTAACACCGTAAAAGTCCTTAAACTAAATCGACTTTCTATTATACGGTTTAAATATGATCATATTATCCAATCCCACTACAAAAATAAATCAATCCCTTCGGCTACCATTGAAAGGGTTTTTGATTGTCATGAGTCTCAAAATTATCATGCCGATAAAGAAATAAAATATTATGATTTATCTAAATCCTCCCTTATTTCCCATGGTTGGAAAAATGCCCCTGATGTATTAATGTTAGATACTCCAGAGAAAATTAATCAAGATTATGGAGAAGAAGATTGGACAGAGGTATTTGAACTTGATTTAATTAATTCATTATTATTTATTCCTCTTCATTTAGAAAAACAGAAAACTAAATATCAACCCAATATTTTAGGTAGTTTAATTTTACAAAGCTACACACCAAAACAATGGACTAATGCAGAAATAGAGGCTTTTAAATGGATTGGAAAAAAAGTCACCACTGATATTATTAATCAACAAACAGTTAATAAAGTTCAATCTTTAGTAAACGAGCGCACCAGTCAACTGAGATTTAGCCTTGATGTTCAAGCAAAATTATCCAATAAATTGAGATTTCATTTAGATGAATTAAGAGAATCTAATAAAGTAAAAGATGAATTTATTGCTAGTATGAGTGATGCCTTAAAAACTCCTTTATCTAATTTAAAAACAGGCATAAAAATGCTGAAGCTCAGAAATAAAGATGAATCATTACAACTTTATGTTGATATTTTAGAGCAAGAATGCGAAAAGGAAATTAACTTGGTAGATAATCTTTTAACTATTCAAAAGTTAAGAGCTAAGGAGATGGAAATAAGTCCTCAAAAAGTTCATTTATCTTCTTTTTTACAAGATATTCGTCAAAACTTTAGCAAAAAATTAACAGAATCTCAACTTAGTTTTAATATTAGTTCCCAGTTAGATTTCTTATTAACCGATTTAAAAAGTTTTGAGCTAATTGTTAAGGAATTAACCCTTAATGCCATTAAATTTTCTACAGCCCAAACAGTGATATATTTAATTATTGAAAAGCACCATGATTATTTTATCATTGAAATATCTAACATTGGAGCGGAAATTACTTCAGAAGAGCAAGAGGATATTTTTCAACCTTTTTATCAGGGGGCTGGGGTTGAAAATGTCACTAATGGGGGTACAGGATTAGGACTTGCTTTAGTTAAGTCGTTGGTAGAGAATTTAAATGGTACTATTGAAGTTTCTAGTATTTTATCTCCTAATTCTAAGGACTATATCAACACTTTTACCATAACTTTACCGCAAGAAGTGCATGAAGTTTACTGAGCCGAATATATCATGGGAGCGTGATAGTTATTCTCCCCTTAAGCGTCAATGGCAGATTTTTAAAATCGCCTTCAGATTTGCATTTTATCTTTTTCAAGATTTTTGTCTTAGAAAAAATAGTTCTTTTCAGCGTCATAAAAGAGCTCAATGGTTAGTTTCTCAATTAATAGAATTAGGTCCTACTTTTATTAAAATTGGTCAGGCTTTATCCACTCGTCCTGATTTAATTCCCGTAGAATATATTACCGAACTTAGTAAGTTACAAGATCGAGTTCCTGCTTTTCCATCCGAAGAGGCGATCGCCCTTATTGAACAAGAATTAAATACATCTATATATACTGTTTATCAAGAATTTGAACCAGTACCCATCGCCGCAGCTAGTTTAGGACAAGTACATTGGGCAAAATTAAGAACAGGGGAAGAAGTTGTTATTAAAGTGCAAAGGAAAGGATTAGATGAATTATTTAACCTTGATTTTCAAGTCTTAAAACAAATTATTAGCTTTTGTAATCGCTTTTTACCCGGATTTAAAAAATATGAATTAAACTTAGTTTACCAAGAATTTTTTGAACTATTATTCTCAGAAATAGACTATATAAATGAAGGAAAAAATGCCGAAAGGTTTCGCAATAACTTTCTTGATTATCCTAATGTGGTTGCCCCTAAAGTATATTGGCAATATACCAGTGCTAGAATTTTAACCCTCGAATTTTTACCGGGTATCAAAATTAACGACAAAGAAGCCCTACAAAAGAAAGGTATTCCCCTTAAACCCTTGATCGAGACTGGTATTTGTAGCTATCTCAAACAACTACTAGAAGACGGATTTTTCCAAACAGACCCCCATCCCGGTAATATGGCAGTAAGGGATGATGGTGCGATTATTTTCTACGACTTTGGCACCATGGCAGAAGTAAAAGGATTAGCCCAAGAGCAAATGATTCAGACTTTTTTTGCCATATTACGCAAAGATACTGATAAAGTACTGGAAATGCTCATTTATATGGGTTTGATTGAGCGAGTGGCCGATATGAGCGCCGTAAAAAGGTTAATTAGTTTCCTACTGGAAAAATTTAGAGACAAACCCGTAGATGTTAACGCTTTTCAAGAAATTAGCACCGAAATTTATGTGATGTTTGAGCAACAGCCCTTCCGTTTACCTCCCCAGATGACTTTTATTGTCAAAGCCTTGACTACCCTTGATGGTATTGCTCGAAATTTAGATCCTGAATATAATTTAATGGCTGCTAGTCAACCTTTTATTAAAAATATAGTTCGTTCTGGAAATCAAGGCAATATATTAGTAACCGTTTTTAATCAGACAAGAATTTTCATTCAAGAAAGAATTAATAAACCCTCCTCCCTAGAAAGTTTTATGCAAGAATTTCAAGCAAAATTAGACGGCGGAGAATTACAACTTAGGGTGCGCTCTTTGGAAAATGAAAGAATGTTTAAAAATATTTATCTAGCCCTAAAAACCATTCTTTATGGCTCATTAATGGGCTTTTCTTTATTAAATGCAATTTTGTTAATATCAACTATTTACAGTCAGTGGGCGGTATTTTTATTTGGTTTAACAGGATTATTTGCTCTTTTTTTCCTCCGCTCTATCATTACCTTAACTCTGCAAGAAAAGTTTTTAAAATAACTTTAATTATCAATTATCCATTCTCAATTATTAATTATTTAATCCTACTTAGAAGATAATCAGTCAATTCCATTAAAGCCTGAGTAGAAGGGGAAGGAGATAAACAATCTAATTCCTGTAATGCTAATTTACTATGATGTTCAGCCATTGCCCTAGATTTTTCAATACCATTGCTATCATAAACCAACTTTAGGGCTTGTTCTAAATCTCCCTCTTCACTAAATTCCCTCTCAATGAGCATAGTTAAAGAAGGATTCTCCTCCATGGCAAATATCACAGGGGCCGTTAAATTTCCACTGGCTAAATCTGAGCCTGCGGGCTTACCTAAAACCTCCGTGGGGGAAGTAAAATCTAAAATATCATCAACGATTTGGAAAGCTAAACCCAAATTTTTGCCATAATTATAAATTTTTTGAGCGGTTTCTGCACTGGTATCACTCAACACCGCTGCCGCCTTGGCACTATTAGCCATTAAAGAAGCGGTTTTAAAATAACTTTTTTGTAAATATTTTTCTAAAGATACATCCGTATCAAAACAACTCAAACCTTGCTGGATTTCCCCTTCTGCAAAATCCCTAATCACTTCTGAGAGTAACTTAACTACTTGTAAATTATCTAAATTTGCCAAATACCATGATGACTGGGCAAACAAAAAATCCCCCGCTAAAACAGCAATGCGATTACCAAATAAACTATTGACGGTGGGAACTTGTCTTCTTAATTCTGCATCATCAACCACATCATCATGAACTAAACTAGCTGTGTGAATCATTTCGGTGATTTCTGCTAGGCGCCGATGGCGAGGGGTAATGTCTTCTCCCTCCATGGTGGCACGAGACACGAGTAATACAATCGCTGGGCGAATTCTTTTTCCCCCTGCACTGAATAAATGCTCTGCTGCCGCTCCTAGAATGGGATGTTGGGCGCCTACTAATTTGGTTAAATTGTCGATTAGGAGGTGCAAATCTTGGTCAACGGGCTGGAATAGAGAAGTTACAGTTGTCATTGATGAGTTGTATTAGCAAAAATAGTTTACGAAAGTTCACATATCTTATTACTATTTTAAGCTATGGTTTGCTTACTGACACGGCAACTCTCCATCTTCCCATACTTTAAAACAAATGAAAAGGATTCAATTCTATATTTGATAAGGGTTATGGCTGAATAAAAAAAATATTTTTTTTTCTAATTTTTAAAAATCTGTGTTATCATATACTCAGGGAATAAATAGCTTTCTCAAAGTAAAAAGCTCTCGCTCTCAAAATTTGTCGTGAATATTAATGGCTTCGAGTATAGCTTGATTTGATTTGAAAGCCTCGACTTTTAGAGAACAGGGTTTAAATTAATAGTATGTGAGGGTGAGGATAAATGATTTAGCCTTGTATGGGGTTGATTCTTACTTATTTTTTCTTCTCCTACGGTGTTTTGCTACCTATAAAATTCTCCATAGCCCTTGAGTTTATTAATTCTCAGGGAGTTTTGGGATATGGTAACGGTTATTTTGGTTACTTTTTGGTAGTGTGGCTATATAAATATCTAAGCTGAGTTTACGGCAGAAGCGAAAGAATTTTTTAAATATATATCATATCAACGGTGCAACTACAGTGATGGATTGCAATGCTTTGCGGTGCAAATTTAAAGCTGTTTGTTTAGATATACTCCATGGTCAATGGTATTTTATTCCCGAACATTTTGATCTTCTTTGGTTAAAAGTGTTCGATTTTTGGTTTTTTGTTACTCTTATTTTCGGAGGTTTTTCCATGCTCATTCCTTTTCTCGCCCTCATATATGTGTTGTTAGTTTATATTTTGTTGTTGGTTGCTCAACGGTTTAAAAAACTTAATGATAAATCGACTACGGATATAAATAGTTGACAGTTTGCCGAGGACGGTTGAAAATCGATAAATGGTTTTATCATCAACTGTCCTAAGCATGCCTACATATACAGACAATTATCCTTTAGCTGGACAAACTATTTTAGTTACCCGTGCCATTTCTTCCTCTAGTCAGTTTCGGAATATGCTCGAGGATAGAGGGGCGACGGTATTTGAGTTGCCAGCGTTGGAAATTCGCCCTCCTTCTAGTTGGGATGGGTTAGATAGTGCGATCGCACATATTAATAATTTTGAATGGATAATTTTAACCAGTGCCAATGGGGTAAACTATTTTTGGCAGAGATTAGAAAAGGCTGGAAAAAACCAAACGGATTTAAGGGGAATAAAAATTGCGGTGGTGGGAAAAAAAACCGCCCAAGTTTTGCAGGAGTATAATCTACAAGCAGACTTCATTCCCCCTGATTTTATCGCTGATTCCATGGCGCAAAATTTTCCAGAGTCTTTGGGGGGGAAAAGGATTCTCTTCCCTCGGGTAGAAACTGGGGGCAGAGAAATTCTGGTGCAAGATTTAACCCAAAAGGGGGCGCACATAACGGAGGTATCGGCTTATCAGTCGGGTTGCCCCAAGGAAATGGATAAAACCATTTTACACGCCCTCGAAAATGAAATTATCGATATTATTACTTTTGCTAGTTCTAAAACTGTCCGCAATTTTTATACCATGGTAAAGGCACAGTATCCCCATGATACCCTTTCTTTATTTAATCACAGTGCGATCGCCTCTATCGGTCCTCAAACCTCTGTTACTTGTCAAGAAATATTTGGTAGAGTAGATATGGAAGCCCAAGAATACACCCTTGATGGATTGGTGAGGGCTATGGTGGCGAAAGTGAGAGGTTAGGTTTAGACAATAGGTATAATTAATTTCTCTGTTTTGTTTACCCCTCAATTAATTCCTTTAATCTTTTATCCAAAACTTGTAAACTAAATTTTTTTATAGTCTCCTGCCGTAACCATTTTCCATCGCAACGGCGGTCATTTCCTTGTAAAATTTCTATACAACCATTTGCCACCGCATCCACATCTCGATGGGGTACTCTCCAGCCCAAATGCCCATCCTGTAAGGGATCTGCCGAACCGTCATTATCCCCACTCAATACGGGCTTACCACAAGCCATGGCTTCAAGGTAAACAATGCCAAAACCTTCTTGGGAGGGCATAATATAAGCGTCACAGACTTGGTAATGGCTTACTAATTCGGGGGTAGGTACAAAACCAGCAAAGATTACTTTTTCTTCGATGCCCAAATCTTGGCTTAACTTTTTCAGTCTTGGTTGGTCATCTCCTCTACCCACTACCAAATATTTTACATCAGGATAAATTTTTAAGATCTTCGGTAATGCCCGGATAGTAACATCTACTCCTTTATAAATATCCCCTGACCATAGTCTAGTTACGGTTAATAATACCTTACTATTTTGCAAGTTATATTTTTCCAGCAATTCAGGGGGTTTTGGGGCAATGGTGAATCTCTGGGCATCCACTACACAGGGCAGAATATCTATTTTATCCTTATCTATGTTATTAGATTCGTAAATGCGATCGCAACTGTAGCGACTAATAGTTATAACTTGGTTAGCATCATTTAAAACCTGCCTTGGCTTTGGGGGTAAAGTATCCCATACCTCCTTACCGTAAGTTAAAACAGTGTAGGGAATATTCAACAAACCACAAAATAACCTCGTCACCCCACCTAGCTTAATATGTCCACAAAAAACCCTTTGGGGGCGATGGATTATCAAACCCCACAATAAATTAACCATAAACCGAATTCTACCCACCATGGGGGAAGCATCAGCAAAACCCTTAAACCTCACATTACCGCCCATTAAATCATCATCCACAGGATACTTATCCCGTAAAACCAACACTTGCCCTTGATAATCTAACTTTTGATATGCCCTCAACACATCCTTGACATAGGATTGGATACCCCCCTCTTGGATAAAGACTTCTAGAAATAGAAATAAATGGTCAGGCTTTTTATTTTCCACTATCATCCACCGCACTAAACTTTGGCAACATTCTACCCTACCAGTCCTTTAAATTTTTGATAACTTTCCCACAACTTTCTCCCTAAAAAGTGTTTTGTATGTAGTATGATTAGAACGAGACTAAACAACAAAGTTCCAAAGCATATCAATCTTTAAAAAAGATCTAAAAAAAACTTGCATCTTTAAAAAAACTTCGTTAGTATAGTTAATGTCGCTAAATTAAGTTGAAGCGATGAGGGTCGCTAGCTCAGCGGTAGAGCACTCGGCTTTTAACCGATTGGTCCTGAGTTCGAATCTCAGGCGACCCATAAATTCAGAAATCACCTTGTTAAACGTTACTAACACTGATTTCAAAATAACCATCACAACCCTGACTTGGTTTCAGATTTATTATATTATTCCCTGTATTCAAACCATTCCTAGGGGCGCTCCAAGGTTCAAGACAAATGTAGTTTTTACCCTTCAAAGTCCAGAACACTAAAGTAGAAAAAATTTCTGAATACTTTAAAGATACCTTAATATTTCTTTTATGGTTAACAAAAGAAGCACTATCCTTAATAACTTTTTTGAAAGCAATATCGATCTCATCTTGATCATAATCTAAACTTCCAGAAAAAGGAAAAGTCTTATCCCCTGCCTTATTAGTATATTCAGAAGCGGGAATCTCTAAATCTAAACTATCTTTATCCTGACACCAAAAATAGGGGTGAAAACCAATGGAAAAAGGCATCACCTGATTAGACTTATTATAAGATTCCTGCTTTATAATCAATCGATTACCCACTAACTGATAAGTAAAAGTCAATTCAAACTCAAAAGGATATACCGATAAAGTCTCCTCGTTGCTAGTTAGTCTTAAAACTATTTCTGCCCCTTCATCCGTGGATTGAGAAACCACTTCCCAAGGTAAATCCCTCGCAAAGCCATGTTGTTTTAATTGATACTCTTTTCCCCCATGGAAAAATTTATCATCGGGTAAGTTACCACAAATAGGAAATAAAATCGGATTACCTCCCCTTACACTCAGCTGAGGATTTTTAAACCTTTCTTTGTCCAAATAAAATATATCCTGTCCGTTTAATTTCCATGCAGTGATGATGCCCCCTTTTTCTGGTACAACTTCCAAACGAGAATTATTTTCTCTATCTTCTAAAATATAAGTTAAATAATCATCTTGTTTTATAGATATATGAAACATAAAAATTAATCCTCTTTTTAACTAAATAGTTGTAGTGAGTAGTAACAAAAAATAGCACTGAAAACTGGTACTGTTAGATTATCAATGCCAACGATAGAAAAAGTTTCTAAAATGGTAGCAATAATGGCCGTTGTTAAGGCAATTAAAATAAAATAATTTTGCCATGGATAAACAAAAAATAAGATACTTAAAATAACGATCGCACTTATGACCATCATAGCAGATGAACCTTCCCAGCTTTTTTGACTACCTAAAAAATAATACTTATGTTTACCCCATTTTTTGCCAATTAAAGCAGCAGAAGCATCACCCCAAGTCATAATTAAAATACCAATAGCCGTAAACTGAGGCAAAGATTTATCCCAAAATAAAAAGGTTAAAATACCAATACTTAAAGCATAAAATAAAGTACCTAAACTTTTTCTACCCACCCCATTGACACTAGGTAAAATTGGTAAAATATAGGAAATAATTGCCACAATACTTGCCCCCAAAGAAGCTAGTAAAATTAGGTGGCTAGGGATATTTAACCACCATGCTAACAGGATAACTTGACCAGCTCCGATGTGAACAATTTTTCTAGTTATTTCCGAATTTGCTTGATAATAACGCCGTAGAATTTCAGAAATTAGAATCAGGGTTACTAGATAAAAACCAACGAAAGTGATAGGTAGAATTTGCTGAAAAACTAAAGTCATGAAGGTGAGGTGATGAAGTGATAAGACAGCACAGACGATAAACTAACTAAAAGTAAGTTTAATTATCAACTATCCATTATCAATTATCCATCACCCTGACGTTACTGGCAATTACACCGATTAATAACCACCATAAAGTATTAATTTGAGGGCGAAACCACACCGTATCAAATATCCCTTGGGTGGCTAAACCTACCAAAGCCGCAAGACTGGCAATTATCCAGATACCTATGGTTTTGTTTTCTGCTTTAAATATTTTGATTTTGGCAATAGATTTTTTACAAACAGATACCAAAATTCCCATAAATAAAGTGATGCCGATAATACCTGTTTCTAGGGGAATTTCTAAAAAGATAGAATAGGAACTTAGGGCAGTAAAATTAGTTTTCATATATAAGGGATAAATCTGGTTAAATACTTGATTGCCCAAACCTATTCCCGTGATGGGATAATCTCGCATCATTTGAAATACAGCATACCAAACGTTAATACGAAAATTATTACTACTATCCCCCCGCCAAGAAAACATACTCAGAATCCTTAATCTTAAAGGTTCGACTACAATAAGGGCAGAAATGATTAATAAAAAAACTGTACCCATAATTATTGGCACTAACCATCTACGCCAATAGGGTGAAAGGTATTCTGCCCACCAATAGTTTAATCCGAGTAAAAAGGTGAAAAAAAGAGCAATAAGGGCTAACCATGCCCCCCTACTTCCCGTAAAGTAAATACAGACGGTATTGGTAACGACTATTACCAAGGCAAGGGCTTTTTGGGGTAAGGTTTTCCATAATATTAATGCCCCTAAACCAAGGGCAACGGCGGGGAGTAAGTAACCACCCAAGAGGTTAGGATTACCTAAATAACTATAAACCCTTGTTACGTCTGCATTAGGGGATGTGGGATCTGTCCATGTAGCTAATGGTGTTACACCTATAAATTTTTGTCTAATGCCATAACCACTAACGATAAGGGAAACGAGAAGATAAGTGGTAGTTATCCATTCTAAAAATTTTTTATGTTGGAATACCCTGGCACAGAGGGCAAAAAACATTAGATAAAGGGTAAATTTTATTAATCCTGAAAGGGAAGCTGTTTTGAGGGGGGAGAAGGCGGTGGAAATGATGGAGGCTAACCAATAAAAAAATATCCAGAGGTGAATGGCAGTAATTTGATTGGGATTGGTTTCGGCGATGGTAAGCAGAAGCCAAAAGCCACTAATGGCTACGAGGATTATCCCCATAAGGGTGGTGGTGGAAAAGGGGGCTAATACTATTAATATACCTATAAGGATAGAGGCGATCGCATCGGAGTATTGTAATAAATAACTGGTATGATGCCAATTACTGAGTAAGCCTACGCTTTTGCCTACAAGGCTTGTTTTTCGCCATTGGGCGAGGGAATTTGAGACGCTAGTATTCATTTTGAGGGTTTAATTCGGTTTTGATGAAAAAGTGGATTCGTGGGGATAAGAGGCAATGTTTTTTATATTTTAAACATACTCAATTTATTTAGAGATTTTAACCCATTATTTTACTACTACGTGGATTGTTTTTTTAGACTTCCTTAATTACGGTATGAAATATGAAGAAACAATCATAATGACCAGTGGAAAATGCCTAGTAATTTACGAAGGCCTGATAATGCCCACGACTTCTTCCAATAATGACAGAAATGATTTATTGTTTAATTTTTTGATAGCAAATAATTTTGATTTTATATATTTGTTATGATTTAATAATATCTCACATCGAAAAAGAAAATAGAGAGAAAATATCAATAAGCAATAGTAAAATCTTCTCTCTATAAATAATATAGATCAGCTTGAAAAAAATTCGTCATGATACATCTTTCCTAGGTAGAGACGTAAAGCATTAGCATCAAGACAAAATTTGTAAACTTTCAGCAATAGCTTGTAAAAAATCATTTCCAATTTGTGTTTCTAATTTTCCTGTTTCATCATTCCAATTTAACAAAAAAGAATAATAAGCCCAATGATTGTTAGAAAAACTTACTCCTCCTGCAAGAGAAAGAGCATACTGAGGATTAAAGCTAATACTTCCCCCTTTTACGTAACCTAACGCACCTTGAGGAATAAATGTATCAAGAATCTTAGGAAGAGTTAAGATTCTTTTAAAGAGAGTTAAAGTTTCTGATTTTTGAAAAAATTGCCCCTGCAAAGCACTTTGATAAAACTTAACAAAATCTGCAGGAGAAGATAGCATTGTTTGTTGATTATTAATGATATTTCTTGTGACGCTTATGGGATTGTCGATTGCTTCTGAAACTTCTTGCCAACCTAAATCTTCTCCATTTTCAGCCCCTAAAAGATAAGAAAAAAAGATTCTAGTATTATCAGGGATGATCGTATTTTCCAAACCGATTTCTTCAATTAATTGACGAACATTTTCCACCTTAACATAATTTAATAGGGCATCAGTGGCAGTATTATCACTGTGCATCATCATGGCTTCTAAAGCAACAGAAGCAGTCGTTTTTCCTGATAAGTCACTGAATACTGGGCTAGATAATGTTCTAATACTGTCGTCAATTAAAATTTGATCATTTAAAGACACTTCACCCATTTCCATTTGCCTTAAAAATTCGGTTAAAACATATACTTTAAAACTGCTACCACAAAAAAGAGGCATCGTAGAATTTAACGATACCTCCTCAGATAAATCATTCTTAACAATGAGAATATTAATAGCTTTTTCCCCAGGTAAATGAGAAAATAAATCAATTATTTTATCGGGTAGATTTTGAGGATTGTTCACAGATTTTATGACCTTTGGATAAGCTATAGTTGCTAAACCTGTTAAACCTAATATTTGACCGAAATTCCGACGAGATAATTTCATAAAATTGTCCTTATTCTATTAGCAGATTGATTTGACATTCTCTTCCATAATATAGTAAGTGGTTTTTGGTTTTAATTGCATTCTCGCCGTGTATCAAAAATGTTGTCAATTGTTCATTGTCCATCGTTAATTATTTCTATGATTGCTGGTAAATTCATGGGGGGATTCATATGAATGGTTTGAATGCCTAATGCTTTGGCACAGTTTACATTATGGATATTATCATCAATGAATAGGGTACGGTGAGGATTAAGATTATTTTTTTCAATTACATAATTATATATTTTTGGGTCTGGTTTATGTAATCCTATTTTATGGGAATAATAAACTTGATCAAATAGTTTTTCTAGGGAATATTGAGGAATAGATTTGTTAAATCTTTTTTCTACTTCTTCGATGTGAATAGAGTTTGTATTACTAAGAATAAAGGTTTTTTTCTCTTGCTTAATTTTAGATAATAATTCTCCTAATTCTGGAGGTACCTCCCCTAACATTCCATTCCAAATAGTTTTTATTTCTTTATCACTTTTATCTAATTTAATACTTTCTCTTACTTTTTCAATAAATTCTTGATCTCCTATTTCGCCGATTTCATACCTGAGGGCGATCGCCCTTAAATCTTTAATTAAAATATCCTTATCACCAGAACTATGTTCTGCAAAATAGCGATAGGGATAACCCATATCAACCTCAATAATCACACCCCCCAAATCAAAAATAATTGCCTCTAATTCCTCGTATTTTATCGCCAACGACATGATTTATTTAACTATTAAAATTATTATAATTGTCCATTGTCAATTGTCCATTGTCAATTACCCTCACCACCCCATTTTTTCAGAACCCTACACATCAAAATATTGCCTGTTCCCTGTTCCCTAACCTAATTAGTTGACACTCACTCGCCCTAAAGTGCGAGGATTCTTAAGAAATTAACTCAAACTTACGTTTAAGTTAGTTATTCTTAACGGACTTGTCAAGAGTCCATTACACACTTGAGCAAAGCCCTCATGCTTACTTTTTCTGCCTAT